>CAZMFM010000026.1:0-51891 GCA_964565565.1 uncultured Spirochaetaceae bacterium
GGGGGGGGGGGGGGGGGGGGGGGGTTGAGACGGGATCGACCTCGACAGTCTACCAATCCGGCTCCCCCGGCGACCCCTTGGTCAATCAAGGAGATAGCACGCCTGGCATGCGGAGTACGGGAGTACGGGAGTACGATGGAGGAAATCGTAGCGATTCTCTTGATGTCCCCAGCGAACAGTGGCGCAGCCCCGATCGCATCGATCACAACGGTCCCGAGTTTGATCCTGCGTCGTTCAACGCAAATTCAGGAATGTCTCGGCGGACATTCGATGACCAGATTTCGGCAAGGTCGAAAAGGTCGGATAGGAAGAATGATGCCGCGGCATCTGGGACGAGGCAAAGGCCGGCGATCAGCACGGAGCAGGTTAGGCGAGCTCCATAGCCGGCTCCCTCGGTCTAGGCGTTTCGCGCCATACAGGTGAGTCCGTAGTCCGCCAAAGTCCACCATTCTGGCCTTCGCCGGATCCTCCTCCGGGGTCCGCGGCTTGACCGAAATCAGGCGGAAAGCCCGTGCCAGGGGCTCAACGAGCAGGTTCCATGCAGATTGGCCCCCATCGCTCATGAGTCCGGGAATCCTGTTCTCGGCTCATTGCGCAACGCGTCAATGAGATATAGCCTGCGCGCCGTGCGAAGAGAGACTCGTAAAAGGACTGAGAATCAGGTTATGCGAGCGGCGGTCGCGGGACTGTCCTTGTTCGCACTCGTTCTGGGATTCTCGGTCGCCAGCATCTGCGAGCACGGCGAGAGCAGCCACTGGCCTCAGCCATTGTCTCTGTCTCTCGAAGCGACATCCGAGGACGGCGCGACGACTCGGTTCGGGGCTGATCTCGGGCATCCTTCTTCGCAGGACCCGACCGGCGGCGATCAACGCCAGGCTTCGAGTCTGTTGCCCCTGGATCTCGACTGCGAGACGACCGGGGGAGACGATCTCTTCTGCGCGGTAGCCGGTCTCCGAGGCATCGCGGACACGAAGCTTCGACTGAACATTCACTCCGGCGACGGTGTCCGACACCCGCTGCACGCTCGATCGAGATCCGATTTCTCTCGAGCCCCACCCCAGCTCCGAGCCTGATTCAGGCCCCGGGACCTCCAGGTCCGGTCCCCGAATCATCGATCGTGTAGCCCGAGCATTCGCTCGCGCTGCAGGTGTTTCTCTATCCATATTTGAGGTGATCCGTGTCCAACTCGACCGAGTTGGGGAGGGCTTCTTCTGCCTTTCCAATCGAAGATATCAAATCAGGCTTTCTTGTTTTTCTGATCGCACTTCCGCTTTGCCTGGGAATCGCGCTCGCCAGTGGCTTCCCGCCCGTGGCCGGCGTATTGACCGCCGTGATCGGTGGCACCGTCGTCAGCTTCCTGGGAAGCGCCGAGCTGACCATCAAGGGGCCCGCCGCAGGCCTCATCGTGATCGCGTTAGGTGCGGTGCACGAACTCGGACAGGGTGACCCACTACTCGGCTACAAGCGCGCGCTCGCTGTGGGCGTCGTGGCCGCTCTCGTCCAGATCGGTTTTGCGCTCTTTAGGGCGGCGACAGTGGGAATCGCCATGTCTCCGTCGGTTGTACATGGGATGCTTGCCGCGATTGGCGTGATCATCGTTTCCGGTCAGGCGCATACCGTCATTGGCGTCCGACCGGAGGGCCATGAGCCCCTGGAGCTACTCGCCGAGATCCCACATAGCCTCGCCCATGCAAACCCGGACATCCTCGTCATCGGACTGATCTCCCTGATCATTCTCTTTGGCATGCCGCTCCTGCGCTTCAAGTGGGTGAAGGCGATCCCCGCGCCGATGGTCGTTCTCGCCGTCACCGTTCCCCTCGGCCTCTTCTTCGGCCTCGATCATGAACACCTCTACACGTTCTGGAACACCCCCCATCACGTCGGTCCGGGCTATCTCGTTTCACTTCCCGGTTCATTGATGGAGGCCATCACCTTCCCCGACTTTTCGGTCATCACCTCCGCGGCGTCCATGAAATATGTCGCGATGTATGCGCTCGTGGGTACGATCGAATCCACGCTGAGCGTCCTGGCGGTCGATTCGATGGATCCGGAAAAACATACGTCGAATCTCAATCGGGATCTTCTTGGCGTGGGTATCGGCAATCTCATTTCTGCATCGATCGGCGGCTTGCCGATGATCTCCGAGATCGTTCGAAGCAAGGCCAACGTCGATGCCGGAGCGAAATCGCGTTGGTCCAATTTCTCCCACGGTGCATTCCTGTTCGTCTTCGTCGCCGCCGTGCCGAATCTGCTTCACCATATTCCACTCGCAGCACTCGCAGCCATGTTGGTCTTCACGGGCGCGCGCCTCGCCTCGCCGGCCGAGCTGTGGCAGACCAAGAGCATCGGCATCGATCAACTCCTGCTCTTCGTGACGACCTTGGTAGTGACCCTCGCAACCGACCTGCTGGTCGGAGTCGGTGTCGGGCTGACTCTCAAGATCATTCTTCACTGGGCTCGGGGCGCTTCGCCGGCGCAGCTCATGACGACGCGGATCGAACGCGAGGAAGGCGAATCCGAGCTGCGCCTCAAACTCCGTGGCCCGGCGGCTTTCTCGACACTGCTGAAGGTCCGCGCTGAACTCGGAGGCCTCCCGCCAAGTATCGACCGGTTGGTGATCGACCTCAGCGAATGCCCGCTGGCTGATCACACCTTCCTGAGCCGCATCGAATCGATGGCCGCGGAAGTCGATGTGGCCGAGTTCACGATCGTCGGACTCGACGAGATGAAGGCCTCTTCTTCCCATCCCCATTCCACACATCGCCGCCCGGCATGAATCAAGCCAGTCCCGTGCACACCGGAAAACCCGAGGCGGAGGTCGCGACCTTCGAGGAAATCGTGGAGGACGTAGCTGGCTTGCTGCCTCAACAGGCGCCCCTGCATGCCTTCGTCCATCACAACACGCTCCACCACTTCGAACATCTGCGCTTCGAAGAGGCGGTGGTCGAAGCCTCGGCTGTGCTCGGAACAGAAAGCTTCCAATCCGAAGCCGCCTTCCTCGAGCATCGTCGAAGCGGCCGGATTCTGGAACGCGATATCGAGTGTGTTCTCGACTCGAACTTTCGAACGAGCAATCAAGATCCAACATTGCCGCTCTTCCGGAACGGTCCGTCGCTCCGATCGTTTCGTGCGCTCCGGCTGCGACATCTCTTCGAAATACCCTACGGGGCTACACTGAGATGGGTACTGCGTGAGGGAGGTGCCGGCGTAAAGCTCCACCCTGATGTTTCGCAGGCGCGCCGCGAGGCCATTCTGGCAGCAGCACCCGAATCCACGGCCGTGAAGCAGCTGTGGGCATGCCTAAAGGAAGTCGCGCCGACCCGCCCGATGCCGGCGATCGGAGCCCGGCCGCGCGATCGCTGGTTGGCCGAGACCAGACTCGACACGGACGAATGGGTCCACCCGCTTCTGATTCGCCTCGCCGCAGCCTTTCTCGATCAAGGCATCGCCTACTGGCGAATGCCCGACCGCGAGCAAGGATTTCTGAGTGCTGTTCGCCGCCTCTATGGACGACGGATGGCTCCGCCATTTTTCTGGGCCACGGGATTGAGCGACACGTTCAGGGATCATGAACGCCAGGGTTGGGATGCGACCACGACCATCCGCTGGGCACTTCGCGAGCTGCAGGTCGCAACCCATGATCACGCCAAAGTGATCCAGGCAACGCTTTTGTCTCTGCGAGGCTGGGCGGGCATGATGCATCACCTCGAAGATAGACCCGATCGCGCTCCCGTCGTGTCACCACCGGCCTCGCTCATGGAATTTCTTGCGGTTCAGCTCGTTCTCGACGTGTTCGCGGAGCGACACGTCACGCAGATGACGTCGGATAGCGACCACTCCCTGGTCGACATTCGCTTTGAGCCAGGGGCCGGCCCGCCAAACAGGGATTTGTCGCTCGTCTATGAAGGCTATGTCTTGGCTCAGCTTTCCGATCTGCCGCTCGATCGCTTCAAGAATCCCGACGTTGCGAAGGCCTGGCTGCGCTCGGTCCGCGAGTTTGGATCGACCGAGCGGCGGCGAATTCTTCACCTCGCCTATGAGCGTCACCATCGTGTCGAGGTGCTCGACGCATTGCGCGCTCGCCCAGATCATTTTGCCAAGGCTTCGTCTCCGGTGACGTTTCAAGCGGTCTTCTGCATCGACGACCGAGAGGAATCGCTCAGACGTCATCTCGAGGAGATCGATTCTGCGGCCGAGACGTTTGGATACGCGGGATTCTTCGGCGTGGCGATGGAATATCAAGGGCTCGACGATGTTCGGTCGCGGCCGCTCTGCCCGGTCGTCATTCGGCCGGCTCACCTGGTATCCGAGGTTGCGGCTTCGGCGAAAGCGCATGCGAGTTATGTATCGACCCGCCGGCGTCGTGGACATGCTTCGCTGGCCGCTTCGATCGGCGCTCAGACGCTCGTTCGGGGGGGATTGATGAGTTCGATCCTCGGGCCTCTTTCGACGATTTCACTGGTCGGTCGAGCCGCATTCCCGAGACTGGCGCATGCGGTTTCCCATTGGCTCGACGGCGTCGGCGTGGAGCGTCCCGCGACGCGATTGATCATCGAAGCGGACCCTGATCTAGACATTGGCGAGGCCCTGCGCGCCGGATTCACGGTGAAGGAAATGACCGACATCGTCGAGTCGGCACTTCGCACGATGGCCCTCGAGGCGTCCAGAACCCGACTCGTCCTGATTGTTGGCCACGGATCTTCGAGCCTGAACAACCCTCATGAAGCGGCCCACGATTGCGGAGCCACCGGCGGAGGCCGTGGCGGACCGAATGCCCGCGCATTCGCACAGATGGCAAACCATCTCGGCGTTCGCAAGCAACTTCGAGAACGAGGCATCTCGATCCCGGATTCAACGAGCTTCCTTGGCGCCTATCACAACACCTGTGACGATACGATGACCTACTACGACGAGGATCTCATAGAAGAGACGCATCGCGGCGACCTCATCGTCGCCAAGTCAGCCATGTCGGAAGCCTGTGCGCGGGATGCCCACGAGCGATGTCGCCGCTTCGAGTCTGCCCCGCTGACTATCAGCGTTGCAGACGCGCTCGAAGACGCACAGGAACATTCAATCGACCTGGCTCAACCGCGTCCCGAGTACGGCCATGCGACGAATGCGGTTTGTCTCATAGGCAGACGAAGTCGAAGCTATGGCCTCTTCCTCGACCGTCGCTCATTCCTCGTCTCCTACGACCCCAAAGAGGATCTCGAGGGCCGCTGGTTGGGGCCTCTGCTGAACTCGGTTGGACCCGTCGGTGCAGGGATCAATCTCGAATATTATTTCAGCTTCGTCGACCCGATCGGCTACGGGTCTGGGACGAAGCTTCCGCATAACATCACAGGTCTTCTCGGCGTCATGAACGGCCATTGCTCGGATTTGAGAACCGGCCTGCCATGGCAAATGGTCGAGATCCACGAACCCGTTCGGCTCTTGACGATCGTCGATGCACGCCAGGACGTCCTGGAGAGGATTCTCGCTGAAAACGACTCACTGCGCGCCTTGATCGAGAATGAGTGGATCCAATTTGTATGCTGGGATCCAGACTCGGATGATTTCTCCATTTTCGAGCATGGCCGCTTCGTCGACTATCAGCCCGAATCGACCCTAGTTGCGACAGCACCGAACTCCGCCGACTACTATCGCGGACATCGCGACCATCTCGCGCCGGCCTGGATTGGCGCGATGGGGAACGCGCAATAATGTTCTCGGAGACGGCGGCAAGCGCTCTGTTGGTTGCGATTCCGATGCTCCCCACTCTCGGCGTATTGGCCTTGGGCATCGCTCGTTGGGCGACGGGGCGGCGAGCCAGCGAACGTGCCGTGGGGACGATCGTGGTCGTCGCCTTCGGAACCGCGGCGCTGATGAGCGCGCTGATCGGCGTCTACCTCTACAGGAGTGGCAGCCCAGGGCTCGAGGTGGATCTTGGAAACTGGTTCTCGGTGGGGCACTACCAATTCAGGTGGACGCTACGCGGAGACCGCCTCTCGATACCCTTCGCGCTTTTCTGCTCTGCGCTCGTGACTTTGGTGGCGCTCTTCTCCCGGCGATACCTGCACCGCGAAGACGGCTTCCACCGATTCTTCCTGATGCTCGCGTTCTTCGGCGCCGGCGTTCTACTCGTCGTACTCGCCGGAAGTCTCGATTTGATCTTTTTCGGATGGGAGATCGTCGGGCTGACGTCGGCTTTGTTGATCGCATTCTTTCACGACCGACCGCTACCGGTTGAAAACGGCCTTCGCGCCTTCGTAACCTATCGATTCTGCGATATCGGCTTGCTAGGCGCCGGTGTCTGGCTTCACTACACGGTTGGAAATTCGCTTCTCGCTCCGATGAACGACGGCAGCCTCTGGTCGGGCTTGGCCGTGCCGCACGAGCCGCGAGATGCGCTGATCATCGGTTTGCTGCTTCTCTGGGCATCGATGGGCAAGGCGGCGCAGGTGCCACTCGGGGGATGGCTACCCCGAGCCATGGAGGGGCCGACGCCTTCAAGCGCCATTTTCTACGGCGCGATTTCGATCCATCTCGGGCCCTACCTACTATTGCGCGCCGCGCCGATCCTCGACGCATCACCGGTCGCCGCCTGGTGTGTGGTCTTCGTCGGAGCTACGACGGCGCTTCATGCGACCTTCGTGGGTCGGGTGCAGACTGACATCAAAAGCGCCCTGGCCTATGCCTCGATGACCCAGGTCGGGTTGATCTTCGTGGAGATCGGTTTCGGTTTCTACGTTCTGGCACTCGTGCACGTCATCGGGCATGCGTCGATTCGAAGCCTTCAAATCCTTCGATCCCCGAGCCTGTTGCACGATCACCATCATCTCGAGCAGGCGATGGGTAGCCAACTCCCGCGCAGCGGTGGGCATCTGGAACGACTCGTTCCCCGATCCCTTCAACCATGGCTCTACCGGGCTGCACTCGAGCGAGGCTACCTCGATTCGATCATGGTCGATTGGTTGGTCGGCGGTTTCGTACGGCTCTTCCAACGGATCGATCAAATCGAGCGTCGTTGGGTGGATTGGCTCTCTGGGTCCGAGACCGACTCCGTCGAAGGTCCCGTGTTGGACAGCGAGGAGGCGCCATGATCTCGCTGCTTCCGATTCTCGCTGCCGTGGTCTGGTTCGCGATGTCCGTCTCACTAAGGAATGCTTCCAGCTTCGTGACGACTCGCCGCCTGACGACGCTGGTCCTGGCCGGGACCACCGCAGTGTGCGGCGTCGCCTGGTTGGTCGTCGCAGACTCGCACGCCGCGGCCGTCCACACGATCTGGGGACGAACCATCGTCTGGTCGACGACGGGATTCGTCGGGCTCTCACCCGCTGTCATCTCTTTGATCGGCGTCGTGGCTTTGGCCTTGTCCGACTCGATCTCCCATTCGATCGCGACACTGAGACGAATTCTCGTCCTGCTCTCGATCGCGATGGCGTTCGTGGCAACCCGCGAACCTGCCGTGATGGCTCTTCTCTGGATGCTCTCTCCCGTGATCGCCTGGGCCGAGCTGAAGAGCCTGCCTTCCGGGAAGGCCTTGGCTCGGGTGTTTGCGATCTATCACGTGCCTAGCATCATACTTTTCGCGGCCTTCGTCGTCTTGCAGCAGGCGGGCTTCGCGCTGGCTTCGGCGATCGCCGTGGTGACGGCCATCGGAATTCGCGAGGCCGTGATCCCGGGACACAGTTGGTTTCCCCGCTTCGTCGAGGACGCGCCAATGGGGCTGGTCGTTGCGTTCGTCGCGCCACAGCTCGGCGTCTATGCCCATGTCCAATTGCTCAGTCAAAATCTGCCCCACAACATCGACCATACGGTCGTGATTCTCGGCGCCGTCACCGCCCTGCTGGCCGCCGCCCTCGGCTTGGCACAGACGTCGACTCGCCGCGCGTTGGCCTATTTCATGATGAGCCAGACCGGGCTCGTCGCCTTTGGGCTGCGAGGCGACTCGGACGTCGCAGCAGCCGGCTCGCTATTGGCCTGGCAAGTGTTGGCGATCGCCACCTCGGGCTTCGCCATGACGATTTCCGCTCTCGAGGCACGTCGCGGCCCACTCTCACTTTCGAGGTATTCGGGCTGCTTTGCGCGAACGCCGAGAATGGCGGCCGGATTCATGGTGATGGGACTGGCCAGCGTCGGATTCCCGTTGACCCTCGGATTCGTCGCCGAGGATCTACTGGTTCAAGGCTCCGTCGCGGATTTCCCACTTCTCGCCTTCGTATTGATCGGCGCGACGGCGCTCAATGGAATGAACGTCATGCGAGCCTTCTTTCGACTCTTCTCGGGCGTGCGCGTCCACGACGGAGAGCGCGACCTGACTCCGCGCGAGGCCTGGGCGCTTTCGACAATCCTGATCGTGTTGCTCCTGGGCGGGCTTGCGCCAGGGCCGATCATTTCGCGCGAATTCGATGCGGGCGCCGACCATCAAACACATCTGGATGCCGTGAGTGTGGATTCGCCGGCGCAGCGAATTCCGATTGGACTGGAGCCATGAAAAATTCACTTTGGCCGGCCCTCATCCTCTGCGTCGTGGCCGCATGCTTCGTGGATTCCACGGTTCAGGCAGGGGAAGTGAAGCGCACAACACCGCCCGAAACCGCCACGGCCCAAGAGTTGCCAAGCGCAAACGTCTTCCTCAGCCCCGAGACCGGCCTCGTCATTGATGCGGGCGAATCCCGATTCGAATTGCATGGCTATGCGTGGTTTCGTGCGCAATCGGATACCCGGGTCGGCGACGAGACGGATCTCGAGGGTTCCATCCCCGTTGGTCGGCTCTTCGCGATCGGCTCGCTGCTCGACTCAAAGCTCGTCTTCTTCGCACAACCGGAGTTCGCGGGAAGTAGCGTGAAATTGCTCGACCTCTTTGCGGAGTGGCGCTTCGACCCTGCCTTTCAGATTCGCGTCGGGCAGTTTCGGCTTCCCTATTCGCGTGCCTACATCACGCCACTCACGAATCTGGAACTGACCAGCCGCGGCCTTGTGATCGATCAATTCAGCCTTGGTCGAGACACCGGGGCGATGGTCTCGGGACTGCTTGCGAAGGGATTGGTTCACTACGACCTGGCAGTGGTCAACGGAGCGACGATCAACAACCTGGAAAACGACCGCGACGCACCGGCGGTCGTCGCTCGCACCGAGTTTCGCTTTGGCGAACCTGTCCCCTACGACCAGGCGCCTTCGCTCGTCCTGAAGGATCCAAAGGGACTCACGCTCGGAATGGGTGGCGCCTATTCGCGACGCGCCGTCCGGGGGCCGACCGGAACTTCGACCGAAGAGCTCTGGAACGCGGCCCTCGACGTCGCTTGGATGCACGGTCCAATCAGCGTCCGAGCGGAGAGCTTCGTGCGATCTTCTCACAACTCACCACGCGTCTCGACCGCGTTCGGCGCCTACGCCCAGATAGGCACGTTTGTCGTACCTCGAAAAATCGAAGTCGGGACGCGCGCGGGTTGGCTGACGGATGGACCCGATGTGCAGACGTACGAAGCCTTTCTGGCCGGGTACTGGAAATCGGGAGAACGTGCTTTGGGTCATCATCTGAAGACGATCCTCAGCTATCGCTTCGACTCTCGAGATGCCGACGGCCTCGACGGGAGCGACCGCCACGTCCTTCGAATCCAGACCCAGATCTTCTTCTAACGGACCAACCGATCGACCCGAACATTGTTAGTCACGTACGCGATCGACCATGTCCGAGATGGCATCGATTACGAGCTGCGGCTCTTCGAGCTGGATGACGTGGCCGCTCGAATGCGCGATTCGACGCTCTCCGTGACTGGATAGTGCGGTGAGTTCGAGCTGGAGTTGATTCCAGACGACGCGATGCGCACGTGCCTGTTCCAGACTGACCCCGAATGCTTCATTGTCTGATGGTTGCTTGCCTTGGGAGAGTACGATCAGCGGGAGGTCTCCGAGACGGCGTGGAGGCTCAACATCGAGCGTCTCCGGAATAAAGCCTTGAAGCTCAAGCAGCATCGAAGCGCAGGTGCGGGATTGGTTCGCATTGGCCAGAAATACCGACCGAGAAGAATCCGGAATCCCGTATAGATCGGCGAGCATCTCCATCGACCCCAGAAGGCGTACGACACCCAGGGGCTGAATCCAACTACAAAGAGTCAGGATGCGCTCCATCGGGTTATCGCCATCCACTTCATCAAACCGATCGCCCTGTTGCTCGTGGGATGAGTCGACGAGGATCATGCCCAGAACCTCGTCCGGATAGGCTTCGAAGTACTCACGCACGTAGACGCCACCGGCGGACATACCGAGCAAGATGTAGGGCCCCTTCGTCTCCGTCACTTCGATCAACCGGTGAAGTCTCGCGGCGACCTCTCGCGTACTGGCCGGACGGTCGATGGGCTCGCTCCAATCCATGCCCGGGCGATCGTAGGCACAGACGCGTGTGAATCGGGCGGCCGCCTCATGCACGAGCGCCCAGCCCGACGAACCAGACATCAAACCCGCCTCCATAAGGACAACTGGTTCCCCTTGACCCCGACAATCGATGTGGATCTGCAAGCCGTCCACATCCACCAACCGACCCGGAGCCGGGTAGCGGTCCCGGTCCTCGGCGCTTCGCCACGATTGGTAGGCAGCGCCGCTGACCGTAGCCAGCACGAGGACGGCCGCGGCGTAGAATAGAATCTTCTTGGCGATGGATCGAATCTTCAATGCCGGCCTGCCCTCTCTGGTCGTCGAGTCAAGAACCCGAATCTTCGGCCATCTCGCGCAACCTGACTAGAGCTTGGCAAGAAACGCCAGCAGCGCGGCATTCACTTCGCCCGGCGCTTCCTGCTGCGTCCAATGCCCAATGCCGGGCAGCAGCGTGACGTCTTTCAAATTCGTCAAAACCTGCCGCATCGTCGCCTCCCAATCGGGCATGCCACGAATCAGATCGCGGTCGCCGCTGATGAAGGCCGAGGGCTGATCGATCGTCTTGCCCGCAAAGGGCGCGCTGAGCATCCAGCTTCGATCGAAATTGCGATACCAGTTCAGCGGACCACGGAAGCCATTTCGCGTGAACTCGCCGACGAAGTAGTTCAGGTCTTCTTGGCTGAGCCACTCGGGGAGTTTCTCGCAGTCTTCGAATTGATCCAGAAAGTAGGCGGTCTTCTTGGGCAACTTACTGAGGTCGAAATCCCGCTCGGGCGCATCACCCGAACCGCCAACCATGAATTGGCGAATGCTGCGCGTAACGTCGTGCTGTAATTCGTGCTCCGCCACCCCGGGCGTCTGAAAATAGAGGATGTAGAAGAATGAATCACCAAACATCATCTTCATTATTTCGAGAGGAGCGATTGCGGGACGCGGCGACGCGGGGACCGAAAGCGTCGCGACCGCGCGAAAGATGTCGGGCCGCCAGAGGGCCGCGTTGTAGACGACCATCGCACCCCAATCATGACCGACGAGCACGGCCTCTTCCTCGCCCAGGGCAGAGACGAGTCCGACGAGATCGCCGACGATATGTTGTTGGGTATAGGCTTCGACGGCCTCGGGCTTGTCCGTATCGCCATAGCCGCGCTGATCCGGAGCGACGACGTGATAGCCGGCGTCGGAAAGCGCCTCGATCTGATGGCGCCAGGAATACCAGGACTCCGGAAAACCGTGACAGAGAAGGACGAGGGGTCCTTCGCCGGCCTCTGCGATGTGCATGGTGATGCCGTTGGTCTGGATCGACCGATGTTGGATCTCGCTCAAAATGGCTCCTGGTTTCTGGTTTTGGATCCGGCCCCGTTCTACGAGCGCTTCATGCGCTGGCGATCACACCGGTGCGGGATTCGGTATATCCCTCTGCGATCGAATAGGCGACTTCGCCGTTCACGATCACCGTGTCGATTCCGCGGGCACTCCGGACATAACGCGAGCCGTCGCCCGGCATGTCGAGAACCGGAAGCTCTTCCTCGCGAGCAATCGTCTCCGGGTCGAAGATGACGACATCCGCGGCTTGACCGACTTTCAGCATTCCGCGATTGGGCAGGTTCCAGATTTGCGCCGTGTCGGAGGTGATCTTCTTGACGGCCTGCTCGAGGCTCAGGTATCCACCTTTCCGAACGAATTCGCTGAAGAGGTATCCGGTATCGCCGTAGGTGGCGAAGGACTGGATGTGGGCGCCCGCGTCGCTGGCACCGACGTGGACATACTCATTGGCGAGCAGCGGACCAATCCGCGCAGAGTCCTCATGTCCCATATTGGCTGCGAGGAAGTTGATCTGAAGATCCTCTTCAAGGGAGAGATCGATCATGAGGTTCGCGGGAGTCGTGCCGCGCTCTTCGGCAATCTCGCCCAGAGAGCGACCGATCAAGTCGCGGTCACGCCCGTCGCGCACCCGGAGTCCCGCGAATCGCAACGTATTCCCACCCGGCTCTGCGACATCGACCAGAGCCTGGCGCGCCTGCTCGTCCTGGAAGGCCTTGATGCGTTCGTCGTGAGGGAGTCGAAGCGTGATGTACCAGGCGGGTAGCGCGATGAAGTAGAGACTCGCGAGGTCGAGGCTGAAACTGATATCGATCGGTCGAGTCTGAACCTGTGGCCATACTCGCGCGCCACGCGCGAAGTGTTCGGCAATTCGAGCCATCACGCGCGGCACGTTATTCGGTGACGCAGCTGAATCGAAAAGCGGAGAAAACGTCGTTGGGATCTGGTACTCGAGAGAGAGCGCGGCAAGCTGATCCGTACGCGCGATCGTGATGTCGGTGTTGTAGAACTCGGGAACGACCTGAAGCATCCTGCCGAATTCCCCGAGCGTCGCCGCGAGTGCCTCGATCTCTTCATGGTGCGCAAATCGACTTGGCACGGGGAAGAGATTCTCGTCCACATCGACATAACTCGTCGAGAGTCCGACGGCCCCCGCTTCGAGCGACTCACGTAACACCGATTGCATAGCCACGATTTCGTCACGAGTGGCCGCGCGCTTCTGGGCGTCTTCCCCCATCACCCACATACGCAGGGCGCTATGCCCGGCCAGGGGCGCGACATTAAGTGCAACCTGGCCGCGTATCGCCTCGATGTAGTCGCCAAAGCCTTCCCAAGACCATTCAAAAGCACCGTCGAAGGCCGCATCCGGCATCTCTTCGATCTGTTGGAACATGCTGACGAGTTTTGGGCGGTGGGCCTTCTTGAGCGGAGCGAGTGAGAGTGAGCAATTGCCGAGAACGACGGTCGTGACGCCGTGCTCGAGGGCCGGTCGCGCCTGACCGTCCCACATCAGCTGCGCGTCGAAATGGGTGTGCGGGTCAATGAAGCCTGGCGCGACGACCTGGCCGCCGGCATCGATCTCCTTCGCACCACCGCCGTCCAGGCGTTCACCGACTGAGCGGATGAGGCCTGCCTCGATGCCGAGATCGCCGAGGTATGAAGGGCGGCCAGATCCGTCGACGATACGGCCGTTACGAATGATGAGATCGAGCATTGTGACTCCAATCTTGACTCAAGTTGTTCTCGTCCTGCGTTAGGCGTGGACGGATCTATTATCTTTCGACTCGGCGTGTTGCATGAGATCGAGGAAGCGTTGCCACGACTGGCCGCGGAGACCCTCCGCGGAGTCGACGCCACACAATTCGATCAATTGAAACGCCCACTCGGCGTCGAGGGTCACGGACCCGGTCGCCCCGTTCTCATGACGGATCTGGACGACGAGCTGCGCCTGACCGTCGTGTCCGGCCGCCACGATGGCGTCGGTGATGACGGGTTCAGCCACGAGCCGGAGCGCTCGAGTCGGATCGCTCGGCGAAATCGAGCATCGATTCTTCGGCCCGAAGTGGCGCTTCGACGAAAAGCACATCGCTGCCCGTGAACTCGCCCGGCGGCATACGCGCCATCAGATGGAGATTCCAGCTCTTGAGTGCCTGGACCGCCTCGTCGAGGGGCTCATCTGGCAGGACGCGGGACGCCACGGCACCCCAGTCGTCGCCCGGCTCCGGGCTCACGAATTGGCGTTGTCGGCTCAGCTCGGGTGACGTGTTCATGCGGGCCTTTCGCTCGAGTTCAGGAAGCACACCGATACACATCGATACACAAAGAAGGACAATCTGCCTCGTCTTGGCTTTGGCTCACTAGCAGACGGGCAATGAATTCTATTCCAATAATGGACTGGAGTCCAGTCATGCATTAGAGTCCATTTTCGTTCGAAAGACTGGACGTAAAGGGGCTCCAACCCGGGCTGAAACGGGCTGTGGGAGGAAGAATCGATGGCAGAGGCAGCCGAGGCGCCTTCGCGGCGCGCGCGCAAGAAGGAAATCACCCGTCGCGAAATCTACGACGCAGCAATGGGGCTCTTCGCGGCAGAGGGCTTCAATGATGTGACGATTAGCGAGATCTGTGAGAAAGCCGACGTCGGTCGCGGGACCTTCTTTCTTCACTTTCCAACGAAAGCCGCCCTGCTCTACGAGTTCAACGAGCGTGTGACTGAAGAATTTCGTCGTACACGGATCGACTCCGATGCCTCCGCGCGAGATGAGCTCATGGCGCTTGTTATGCGGATCGGTGTCGAACTCGTCGCTCAGTCCGAGATCATGAGCGCGATGTTGGCCGATTTCTTTACTAGTCCCGAGACGATCGCGGTCGCGGCGAGTCGAGGGACGGCGCTCGCAGACCTCGTCACCGAGATCATGGAGCGAGGCCAGAAGAGCCATGAATTCGACGAGACGATCGATCCGCGTCTGGCGGCCACTGCCTTTCTCTCGATCGCGACTGCGTTCCTCAGTTGGAAGGTGATTCAGGGTGGTGATCTCTCCGACGAAGAGATCCAGCGTCAATTCTTGCATCTGACGTTCCAGGGGCTCGGTCCCGGAAATGGATGAATAACATGGTTTCAGAGAGTGGGGGTAGGATGGGATCCGAAGTACCGAAGCATGTGGTCGTGATTGGTGGGTCGGTTGCGGGGCTGGGCGTTGCGTTGGCCATGTCCTCACGCGGCTACCGCGTGACGGTGCTCGAATCCGACGAAACCGCTTTGCCCGAAAGCCACACCGAGGCCTTCGAACGCTGGGACCGTCGCGGCTCTCCTCAAACCCGGCATTCTCATGCGCTGCTCGCCCGTCTGCACAATCTCATTCGCGATCACGCCCCGGAGTTGCTCGAGAAACTCATGGCCTGCGGCGCGCGAGAGTTGCGCTTCGTGGATCGTGCGAAGCAGCTTTTCGATTCCCCCACCTTCGAGGATGGGGACGAGGACATCGTGGCGATCGCTTGCCGAAGGATCACCTTCGAATGGGTCCTGCGGCGTCATGTCCTCGATACTGGGCTCGTGGACTTCCGTGACGGCGTCGAGGTCACGCGGCTCGAGTCGACACAAGATGAGAAGCACAAGCTGCCCATCGTCACCGGAGTCTGGACCGCTCGACGCGGCGAGGAAGAAACCCTCTTGTCGGGCGATCTCGTCGTCGACGCCTCCGGTCGTCGTTCACAGCTGCGAAAATGGCTGCCTGCAATCGGAACGGCTGATGTCCGAGAAGAATCCAGCCCCTGCGGCATTTTCTATACCTCGCGCTTCTACCGATTGCTGGACGGGGTCGAGCCGCCCTCGCTCGAAGGCGGCGTGATCGGCGTCGATCTCGGCTACCTGAAAGTGGGCGTCTTCGCGGGGGATTCCCGGGTTTTTTCGATCACACTCGCCGCCTCGCCGTCGGACGCCGAGATGCGTCGCGTACTCAAGAAACCGGGCTTCGAGGCGGCCGTCGCGGCGATCCCAATGACGGCAGAATGGACGTCGCCCGAGATCTCAGAGCCGATCTCGGAGGTGCAAGCGATGGCCACCTTGAATAACACCCGTCGTTGGCTCGTCGACGTCGATGGTCCGCTGGTCCTGGGCTTCGTTGCCGTGGGCGATTCCCTGATCCACAGCAACCCGATGACGGGGCGCGGTTGTTCCCTCGCCTGGTCCGAGGCATTCGAGGTCGCCGACGCCCTCGATGTGCACGGCGACGACCGCCATGCCCTGGCGCTCGCCTACGATAGCTATATCGAGGAATTCATCGTGCCCTGGTTCGAGATGCAGCGCACGCAAGATGCCGACGCAATCGCCGTCGCCGAAGCGCAACAGCGCGGAGAAGATCCCTACGCGGCCAAGAACGCGGATGGCAGCGACAACCCGAAGGGCGTCATCCGATCGATCGTCCGGGAAGGTTTGATGCCCGGGCTCCAAGAGGATCTGTCCCTCCTCAGGGCCTTCATGCGGGCCGTCCACCTACTCGATCCACCCCTTGACCTGATGAAGAACCCCCAGGTCGTGCAATCGGTCCTCGCCTCGTACGGACGGCGCGAAGCGCGGGCGGCCTCGAAGGTCGCGGACGGTCCCTCGCGTAGCGAAATGGTCGGTCTTCTCTAAGAGCCGATCAGGATTCGGAGCCATTCCGGCCTTCAGGATGACCGGGGTCGCTTGGTTCGCCTTGATCGGCGTGCCTACTCGAGCTTCAACAGCCGCCTCGCATTCTCGTGCAGGAATTTCGGCCAGACATGGTCGCGAAACGGCACGCCGGGCATATCTGCAAAGATGCGTTCCAGTGAAAGTCCCATCGGGAAATAGCCGGCGTAGAGAATCTTGTCGGCGCCGCGGGTATTCGCGTAGTCCACGATCGCCTTGGGGTAGTAGCGTGGGGCGAAGGCGGAGGTGGAGTAGTAGAGGTTGGGCCATTTGAGCATCAATTTGACGGCCAGCTCTTCCCAGGGCTCAGCACCATGGCGCATCACGAATTTGAGATCCGGAAAGAACCACATCACTTCGTCGATCAACTCGACGTGCTGACAGGCCATCGGAATGCGCGGTCCAGGGACACCGACGCAGGTGAAGATTGGGATGTCGAGTTCGACACATTTCGCGTAGACGGGATAGAAGCGCTTGTCGTCGATCGGAACCTGGGGAACGCAGCCGGCGGGAAAGGCGCTGACGGCCTTGATATCGAACTCCTCATGCAGGCGGACGATGTCGCGGATGTCCTCCATTCCCCGGTTTGGCTCGGTCGCGCAGGAGGCGAGGAAACGATCCGGGTGCTCGCGTAGTGCGCGTTGGGAGACTTCGTCGGTGAAGGAAACTCCGATCAAGGCACGCTCAATATTGTATTTGTCCATTTCCTCGAGCGTGAACTTGATTCGATCTTGCAGGCTGGAGAACGTCGGCACGTCCTTGAACATGTATTCCACTGGGAAATCAAAACTCTTCAGACTGTCAGCATCACGAAAGAGAGGCCGCATGAAATCGTAGCTGCGCTTCGCGTCGTCGCTTGGAATGCCTAACATGAGGTCGATGACGGACGTATCGCTTGGCATGTTGGAAGGCGTACCCATATGCAGGTCTCCTGTCGTTTGGTGAGCGTCGGCGCAACACAGGCCGGATGTCTAACAGGCTACGAAAGAACCCCTCCTGTCACGATGCACGCATCCAGACGATGAGCCCGGAATCCCCCTGACCGCGCCCCGGTCACTCCGCGCTGCGAAGGACGGGCCGTGTGCCGGGCAGACGCCCAAGATTTCGAGCAACCCGCACAGGGACATCGAAGTTATGCGGATCAAAGATCACGAAATCCAGAAGGCCGTCGCCATCGAGATCTCGAAAATCGATGACGCCGGCTGTTGGCAATGATTGACTCCCCGCCTTCTTACCGAAGGGACCACGCTCGTCGCCGATCCAGATTTCGATCTCCTCGCCATCCCCCGAAGAGATGAAATCGCGTTTGCCATCGGCGTTGATGTCGACGGCGGCGGTCGGAACAAAGCCCGTGAGGCGAGAAGTTTCAAAGCTGAAGGGCAAGGAGAATTTCTTCCTGACTGAAGGCTTCTTTCCGAACCCCTTCTCGCCCTGATATCGATGGATCGCAATCGCGACATCGAGTTCTCCGCTCAGCAATAGTTCGACGACTTCGAGGACGCTGAAATTAAACTCCAGCCGGACGAGCTCGGGGCGACCATCTCCATCCATGTCGTTCAGGGCATTCGACATCAGAAGCGAATCGGCCTCGGACATGAAGTCTGGCTCGTCGATATGCCAGCTTCCGTCGCGATTGAGAAAAATGCGAAGGGCCGTGCTCGCATCCAGCAGGCTTCCGCTCTGCGACGTGAGGATCAGATCGAGTCGACCATCGCCGTCGATGTCCGCGAAATCGCTCGACACGCCGCCTGTTCCGCGAATATGATCGCGGGGCGTGACAAGGCGAAGCGGGATCGTCGCATCGGGCGTTTGCGCATAGCCCCCCTCCGCATCACGAAGAAAAGTTCGAATCTCATGGCGCGTTGAAAAGATGAAGTCGACTTGGCCGTCGCCGTTCACATCACCCAAAGACAGTTTCGGGACGTCGAGAAAAATCTGGAAGTCGCTTTCGAGCGAAAGCAAACCACCGGTCGGGAGGATGAAATAGTTCGCGCGCCGAGGAACGCTGAGCCTCGCTCGGACCTCGCCTGTCGGCGAAAGCGCGGTCAGTTGACCAATCTGGGGCACCAACAGCCAGGGCTCATCACCGAAATCGTCGTAGGCAATCTTGAACGGCTCGAGACCCCGCTCATCCTCTGACACACCCGCCGTGGTCGGACCCGGCGCATTCAAGTCGAAACGCTTCGCAGCCGGACTGCCCAGGCCCATCAAGGTCACGCCTTCCGGGCGCAGCAGGATCAACTCTTCGCCAGGATTTTCTGGACGGACGTCGGCCACATCATAGACGGCACTCCAGCGCGGTAACGCGATGGTGTGATTGGGCTCTTCGGGCAGCGAACCGTCCAAGCGTTGGAGGTAGACGCGAATGAATCGATTTTCTTCGGGCGGAATCCCGTTCATCGCGACGACGAAGAGATCCATTCGTCCATCCCCGTCGAGATCTGCGATCCGAGCGGCAACACTTCGCCCCTGGTTCGCGAACTCCTGGATCTCGAAGAAATCCTTCGCGGATAGAGGCGACGCGTGAATCAACGCGGCCAATAGCCATAGCGGGACGAGAAAGCGGAAGCGCTGACGTAGAAATCTCATAGAACGCGCCCCACAGTAGCAGCCCTCATGAATCATCAACCGCTGAGATAGTCGTCGCTCGCGCGACGCTTCGTCGTCAGTGCGGCTCGTAGGACTGCCAAAGAACGTGGCGCACCGCAGTCGGCTGATAAGCCATGATCGCCGGTAGGTCCGGATGCGATCGCGCTTTCTCACCGAAGGCCAAAAAGTCGGCTTCCGACTCCCAGCGCGCGTAGTGGACGACGCCCTTGCCATCCAGGCTTCGACTCAAGTGGCTTTCAATGAAACCCGGTTGTCTGCTCAGGAACTCACCCACATAAGCACCGACCTTCTCGAGGGCGTCATCCTGATCTTCCGGTTGACATTCGAAACTCACGATCACCGTATAGTAGGAATCATTCACGATCGTACTCCTTTCGCTCTACCACGTAGGTTATGACCAGAATGCGGCCGCTCCCGCGCATGCCCAAGCGCCTAGGCCGCTCGAACGGCAACACGATGGCAGGCGTTATTCAAATAGCCCTTGGGATTCCAGCCCGGCACGAGCATCGGTTGTGCACGCCCGCGCGAATCGGTCGCGCGGGCCCAGATTTCGTAGTAGCCCTTTTGTGGAAAGACGACACGCCCCACATAACGCTGCCAGGCGAGCCGATTGGCAGGCGCCGCGAGCCGCGTCGAGGCCCAGGTCTGGCCGAAGTCGATCGAGAGATCGACCGCCGAGACAGCCTGGTCTCCGGCCCAGGCAAATCCCGAGACCGGCGTCGCAACACCGACCGGACGGACTTCGCCAGAACGAATGGAAGTCACGAGGGATTTCACGGGCATCGACTCGATGATGCAAAGATCGCGGTCGGCGATTTCCGCGCCCGGCGCAATGGGTCGACACGGGACGCGATAGGACTTGCCGGTCATTTTGGGACCGTCGTGGACGCGGTCGCGAATTTCGATTCTGCGTAGCCACTTTCCGGAAACCGAGCCAGGCCAACCGCCGCAGACCAGCCGGAGCGGGGCGCCATGGAGCGCTGGGATATCTTGACCATTCATCGCAAAGGCGATCAGCGACTCGTCCTCGAGCGCTTTGGCGATCGGCACGCCGCGTGAGATCACGACCTTTGCCGGATTTCCACTGAGATGTTTGTCAGCACCGTAGTAGGCCACGTAGACGGCGTCCTGACCGATACCGCAGGCTTCGAGAACATCCCTCAAGCGCACGCCAGTCCATTCGGGACAGGCGATGGCCCCAGTCGTCCATTGGTTGCCGGGCGCTCGGGGCCGAAATTCAGCACGCCCGTTTCCGCCACACTCGAGTTGTAGTCGGAAGGTATGGTGTTCGAAATTCGCCTTGAGTTCCGCGATCGAAAAGCTCCGTTCGCTGAGCGCGGACTCGCCGCCGATCTCGAGCATCCAATTCGAAACGTCTGCCGCGGCGGGCGGAAGACCGTTATTGCGTACGAACATACGGTCGAAGGGCGTGACCTCGTCCACGAGTAGATGCGCGGGGGTTTCCGCATTGATCGGACGGTCATTGAGCACGACGAGTCCGGTGTCCTTGCCCGGAATTCGAAATGGCGCACCCGTCTCGGCAAAGGCCGCCGGAATCAGCCCACTCGGCATATTGCGCGAGAAGGGAATCGACATCCCGATCGCCGCACCCATCGCGGCCAGCCCGGCGTGGTTGAGAAAACCGCGCCGACTGACCGGGTCGGACCTTCGCCCCCAAAGCCTGTGATCCGCGGCCTCCGGGTCTTCCCGATAGAGTTCGAAGATCCCTCGCAGGCGTGCTCGTCGATTCGATTCTTCTGTCACGACTTCTCCTGTCTTGTTCGGCCGCGAGATTCATCGACTTCGAGCGGTGGCATCAGGGGGTCGGCAATCGCCGGCCTGCGTCGATCGTCGGCGTCGGACGAGCGCCCGTATCTCGTTGAGAGGTAGTCGAGAATTTCGTTCTCGATCGACGGATCGAGGGGCCACAACCCCTGCTTCGCTTGCATCCATCGGATCAGATTCTGCCATCCATCGCGCGATGACCGGAACTGTCGGACAAGCGCACCCGAATGACAGCCCGTGCATTGCGCGATGGTCATGAGCCGGCCGGGGCCCTCGAGGAAGTCGGCCGTCGCGTCTCCGGCAACCTTCAAATCCGATGCCCTAGTCACTGCTTTGAATTTGAACGAGACGGAGTCCGTGCGGGAAGAAGCGGACCGCGAGCCCAACGCTGATTCGCCTGCGCATGCGATGAAAGACAGCGCGAGCAGGGAGTGCAAGAAGTAGATGGCGATCGGGCGCGATTTCATCGTTCGGCGCGTTCTCCTGGTGATCCCATCGGCCCCATCGTTCGTCGAGCTTGCCTCGCCCCTACAAACTATGACACAACCCGGCAGGCTGGATCGAAGACCGGCTCGGAGATAAGCTCTTTGCACTTGGATTCGGACCGCATTCGACGACTGCCCTCTGGTTGGCGTCCGCTTCAGGCAGCAAAAGGATTGGCTCGATGAGACTCAAAGTCTATATCCAGAGTAATGAACGCCAATGGCTGGGCGCGCTGATATCGGCGTATTCGATGAAGCGCAATTCGGCGAATCCGGAAGCGTTCGACGTTGAAATCATGCATGTCAGGGACTATCCCTTTCTCGCCACAAAGGAGGGCCGGACCTTTCTGCGTGGCGGTAGCCGACGCGTCTGGCACATGGACGACCTGCAATCCTTCACGCCTTTGCGATTCATGCCGCCCAAGTTGATGGGCTACCAAGGCCGGGCGGTCGTGATCGACCCGGACGTGTTCGCCGTAGGCGACGTCTACGAATTGTTCACGCGCGACATGCAGGGCAGCGCGATCATGGGCCGGCGACGGTCACACAAGGACGAGAAGTCCTGGCAGATCGCGACCAGCGTAATGCTCCTGGACTGCGCGAATCTGGCCCATTGGGAACCTGAAAAAGAGTTCGACGAACTATTCCGCTTCGAACGCGACTACAAGGACTGGATCGTCCTGCGACACGAAGCCGCGGACAAGCTTGGGATCCTCGAAGATGAGTGGAACGATTTCGATCGTCTCACCGCGCAGACCAAGATGCTGCATAACACCAAACGTCGCACCCAGCCCTGGAAGACGGGCCTGTCCGTGGACTACACGCCCGCAGACAAATTTCGAAAATATCCGGCGCTGGCAAAAATGAATCGGCTGCGTGCCAGCATTTTCGGTGAATACGGTCTACTGGGACGCTACCAGCGGCACCCGGACCCGAAACAGGAGCAGTTCTTTTTCGGCCTGGTCCGCGAGTGTCTGGAAAAAGGCATCGTCAGCGAGTCGTTGGTCCGCGATGAGATCCGCAAGAACCACGTGCGCCACGACGCGCTGAAGCTGGCGGAAAAGCTCCCCCCGCTGGCGGCCGCGTGAGCTCGATGAACTACCTCGACTTCGACAAGTTCAAAGCCATCGACGTAGCCGGCTTCCGCGGCGCATCACCCTACCCCTGGATCAACCCGACGGGTCTATTGACCGACGTCGGGTATGAATGCCTACTCGACAACATGCCGGACACATCGCTATTCGAAAAAAAATTCGGTGACGAGCGAATCGCAGGCCAGATGCCCCACGATCGCTATGCGCTGGAATACGCGCCCGGCTCGTCGGTACCGAAGCCCTGGCATGAATTCATCGCGGAACTGTGTAGCGACGACTATCGCCTGACCCTCGCGAAGCTCTTTGGTGCTCGAAATATCAATATGCGCTTCCACTGGCACTACACGCCACGGGGGTGTCCGGTCTCGCCGCACACCGATTCCGTCCGCGAACTCGGCTCCCAGCTCTTCTATTTCAATCGTGAAAAGGAATGGGATCCCGCCTGGGGCGGCGATACCCTGGTGCTCGATGACGGAGGCGAGCACGCTCCGAAGTCGGCTCCGTCGCTTGACGATTTCAAGAACGAGATCGCCGCCGACTCCGTTGGGAACAAGAGCCTGATTTTTGCGCGTACGCCTCGTTCATGGCACGCGGTTCGCGAGAACAGCTGTCCAGAGGGTCAGCTGCGGCGTGTCTTCATCGTTGTCGCCAACCCGGACAATCTCTATCGGACCGTGCGTGACCGGGTCATGCGGAAGCAGATCCACCGCTTCTGAGCGACTCCAGAATCCAGGCCGGATTGGTCGACTGCGGACCCGACTGGGTCGCGCGCCATGCTAACCTGCGCCTTCCCATGCTGACCCGGCGACATTCGAATCGACAAAGCGCTCGCAAGCTGCGGCGCAGCTCCCAGGCTACGCGTTGCGGCGAGACCCGATTCCTTCCCCGCCCTCTCTTGTCCCAGCGTGCGCTGGTCTCGGCGCTCCTGGTCGGGCCCTTCTTGCTCCTGGCCATGGGTTGTGATCGCGAGCCCGAGCCACCGCCGCCGCCCAGACATCTCGTCCTCATCACGGTGGACACGCTGCGCAGCGATCACCTCGGCGCCTACGGCAGCGACCTCGGGCTCACCCCTGAAATCGATCGACTGGCCAGGGAGAGCACCCTCTTCACGTCCGCCTACGCCGCTTCGGCCTTCACGCTCCCCTCCATCGCAGCGATACTCACGGGCCGATACCCCGAAGAGCTCGGTATCTGGAACAACGAATCTGGCGTGCCGGAATGGGCCGAGACAATCGCTTCGCACCTGCACGTCCACGGCTGGAATACCAGCGCCGTTGTCAGCAACTTCGTCCTGCGCTCCTCGACAGGCCTCGACCATTTTTTCGATACGTTCGACGACACTTTCCCCGATCGTGAAGCCGTCCGGAAATGGCCGGAGCGCATCGCCCCCCAGACAACGGATGCCGCGCTGGAGGCCCTCGACGATTGCGCGATGGACAATGAGCCGTGCTTCCTATGGGTTCACTATCAAGATCCCCACGGACCCTATACGCCACCGGCGAAGCTACGGGCTCAGTACATCGAAGCCGAGCGATCCGCCGAGCGCGGCACGACCCTGCTACCGGTGGGGACTGATTCGCAGGGCCTCGGCGGCATTCCCAAATATCAATTCATCGAAGACCAGCAAGAGGTCGCGTTCTACCGCGCGGGGTATGACGCCGAGATCCGCTTGATGGATCGTGAAGTAGGCCGTTTGCTAGCGGGGATGGACCTCCGTGGCCTGACGGAGGAGACAGCGATCGTCTTCGCAGCGGATCACGGAGAAGGGCTCGGCGAAGACGACTATTGGTTTGCCCATGGTGCCTTCCTGACGGATGCGCTGGTACGCGTCCCCCTCCTGATCCGGGTCCCGGGAAGATCCCCCAGCCGAAGAGACGACGTGGTCTCGTTGATCGATATCCTCCCCACCCTGGATCCTTTGATGTTAGGCGACGTTTTGACCGAAAAAACGACGACGTACCGCGGGCGAGACCTGTTCGCGCGTGACGCCGAGAACCAAACCAGCACACCCTATATGGCAACGCTCGGATCGAGTGGCACCCAACGCTATGGACTCGTCCGGGGCGACTCGAAAATCGTGGCCAGCTATCGCGACAAAAAGTGGTCCATCGAATTATTCAACCGCGATTCGGACTCGATCGATCGCTCGAACTCGGCACCCGGCACGACCAAGAGGCTGCGGCGCGCACTCGTCGCCATGCGCAATTCACTCGAGATCCCCAAAACGCGCGTTCGCCCGGAGATCTCCCCTGAAGTACGCGCAAACCTCGAAGCGCTCGGTTACGTGGCAAGGCCGGAGCCAACTGCGGACGCTTCGCCGGCGTCCGATTGAAGCCCAGCGCAACCGCGCGGAATCTGGCCGGCCAATCTGACACTCAATGAGGGCTCTAGGCTGATTCGGCGCGGCCATCCGACAGAAACTTGCAACTCGCGTCGCAGCCTGCACGCAAAGAGCCTTCGGCCGGTCATAGGCTCGCCGCGACCCCACTATTTGGCACCCGACCGGCGCCAGACGTGCGACTCGAGGGCTGGGGGGTCGAGAATCACGACGAACCCTCGGCCATCCTCAGTCAATCCCGCCCTCCGCCACATACTCAACTGCCTGTTCACCATCACCCGAGTCAACCCCACACTGTCCGCCAGATCCTGTTGCGACAAACCATGCACGATCCGAAGGGACTTCTTCTGGTCATCGAACTCGCCATAGTGATTCGAGAGATGGATCAAGCGACTCCAGATCCGCGCTTCTGAATTGTTGAGTCCCAGATTTTCGATCGATTCACCGACGACCCGGATCTTCTCGCAGAGAATTCGCGACAAAGCCAGGCAAGCCTTTGGGTTCCGCTCTAGCACGGGCAGCAGGTAGCGACCGTCCAGGCCAATGAGATGAGAGCGGCGATCCGCAATTGCGTTCACGGCCCGCAACCCGCCGTCGAGCAGAGACAGAATTCCGCAAGTCCCCCCGATTTCGATCATGGAGTGAAGAATTTCCCCGCCTGCGTCGTTCGAGAACGTCAGTCGGACCCGACCGCTCGCAACCCAATACACGTAGGATCCGGGTGCGCCTTTCGAGAAGACCATCTCTCCCGCAACGAATCTGTATTGCCTAACACGGCTTGCAAGATCGGTCAGATCAATTGCCGGAAGAGATTCAAGCAATGGATTATCGGCCAGAAGATCCAGAATTTCACGATGACTCGACGGGCTCATTTTTGGGATATTAGTGGAGCGAGAGGGACCGGGAGAGTCCTAATTCGATCGCAAAATGCATCGGTGACAAATGTATATTCATATACTTTTGAAATTTGATTCACTCAGTGCCTCGACCACCGAACTAACATGAAAAAATCTGACAACCCGTCAGCTGATGATTCAACTCCACGCCGAAGCCGTTCAAGCGAATCCGCGCGAGTCCGCCGACTCGGACTACAGACCGGATGGCTCGGCCAATTCGACGGAGATAGAGTCGTCTATTCTCCATGCGTCTCCATGTGACCCTGAAAGCGAGGTGGAAAATGACCGAAGACAGTTACGAAACGATCCGGATCGACCGAGACGGGCCCGTCGATTGGCTCGTCCTCAATCGACCCGAGGCCTTGAACGCGATCAACACGCAGATGGTGACCGAACTGCGAGACTATTTTTCTGGACTTCTCGAGACAACGAAGACGCGGATCGTCGTCCTGCGTGGCGAAGGCCGCGCCTTCTGTGCTGGCCTGGACATCAAACAGAGTTCCCGGATGGTCGATCGCGCCGGACACCGACCCGTCGGTCGCGGCTTCGGTTTCCAAGGCTATCTGGCCGAAGTCTATTTGCTGATGCGCCGTTGCCCTCAACCGATCATCAGCCTGATCCAGGGGCCCGCCTGCGGCGGTGGATTCGCGTTCGCCCTGGCCTCGGATATCCGAATCGCCGGCGAAAGCCTGCGCATGAACGCAGCGTTCATTCGGATCGGACTATCTTCCTGCGATATGGGCACTTCGTATTTCCTGCCACGCCTGGTCGGGACCTCGCTCGCCTCCGAATTGATGCTCACCGGCCGATTCATCGAGGCCCAGCGTGCCCTGGCCACCGGGCTCGTCTCCGAGGTGGTACCAGACGACCAGCTCCAGGCGGCCGCCAAGCCCTATTTGGATGAGATGCTCACGACCTCACCGATGGGACTTCGCTTGACGAAAGAGGGACTCAATATGGCCGTCGATGCCAACAGCCTGGAGGCTGCGATGGCGATCGAGAACCGCAATCAGATCCTGTGTTCTCAGACCGACGACGCGCGCGAAGGCATGCGGGCCTTCATCGAAAAGCGAAAGCCCGTCTACGGCGAATCCTGACCCGGTGAACAGGCCCAATGCAGAGCTGATTCATCCGCCGTCTCGGTGGATCAGCCGCATCAGCGAGTGCAGGATCTTCAACTCCCCGGGATCGGGGCGCGAACGTCCGAAGAGGCGCCGCAACTTCGTCATCGTCACCTCGCGCATTTCGCCATCGAGATAGCCACGCGAGTCGAGGGCGCGCTCGAGGTGCCCGAAGAAATACTCCATCTCGCGGTGCCCACTCGGCCGCTCGTCGGGAGCGAGTGGCCGACCACCAATGGGACCGCGCGCAGCGAGGAAGATCTCGTAACAGATCAGCTGAACCGCTGACGCCAGGTTCAACGAGGAAAATGCCTCGTTCGCTGGGATCAAGACCTGGTGCGTGCATCGATCGAGATCGCGATTCGCCAGTCCCATACGCTCGGGCCCGAAGACCAGAGCCGCGGGATCGCCCGACGCGGTCTCCTCGACAAGCTGCAAAGCACATTGCTTCGGGTCGAGCTCGTTGTGACGAAAGCTTCGCGGGCGCGCAGAACAGCCGATGATCAGTCGACAATCGTCGACGGCCTGATCGAGGTCGTCGACCACCTCCGCCGACTGCAGGACCTCGATCGCCCCCATCGCCCGACGATCGGCCTCTTCCGCCGGGAAGCGTTCAGGGCGAACCAGGACGAGCCGGCTGAGGGCCATCGTCTTCATCGCCCGCGCAACCGCTCCGATATTGCCGGGATGCATCGGTTCGATGAGCACTATTCGAATGGAATCGAGCGGCATTTATTTCTCGCAGGCTGGGGTCAGCGGATCTAGAGTTCTAGGCTAAGGGAGATCGGGATCGACAATACCCGACTGGACTCGCCCGCAACGCCGGGCCACATCCAATGGCACCCAGCTACACCCAGCAGCCCCGACCAACGCTCAACGACACTCGATACAACCCATCAACACACACGAACCCCCACCAGCACCCAGGAGCCCCCATGACCGCCATCAACGAAGTAACCGACCTGCGACTCGAAGGTGACGTGGCCGTACTCACCCTCAATTCACCGCCCGTGAACGCCCTCTCGGCGAATGTCCGAACGGGGCTCTTCGAAGGCATCCAGGCGGCCGACGCCAATGACGACGCGAGCGCAATCGTGTTGATCTGTGAGGGTCGGACCTTCATCGCGGGTGCGGACATCACGGAATTTGGTGGCAAGGGACCAGCGGGCGCGAGTCTGACCGATGTCCAGGCGGCCATGCAGAACGCCAAGAAACCGGTCGTCGCCGCGATTCATGGCACGGCGCTCGGCGGCGGCCTCGAAGTCGCGCTGTGTGCACATTTTCGGATTGCCGTCCCCTCCGCCCGCTGCGGGCTCCCCGAGGTCAATCTCGGACTGCTGCCCGGCGCCGGAGGTACACAGCGCCTACCAAGGATCGTCGGTGTCGAAACCGCGCTCGAAATGATGACGAGTGGTCGTCACGTTCCTGCGGCGGAATGCCTCAAGCTCGGCCTGATCGATGAGTTGGCCGAAGAAGGCGCCTTGCTCGAAGGCGCCCTCGCCTTGGCGAAGCAGGTCGTCGCGGAGGGCCGCGAACTGCGCAAGGTCGACGAATCGAACGAAAAGGTCGAAGCCGCCCGCGGCAAGCCCGAAATCTTCGAAAAGTTCCGCGCCGGGATTGCCCGCAAGACGCGCGGCTTCCTCGCGCCGGAATACAATATTCGCTGTATCGAAGCCGCGGTGAACGAAAGCTTTGCGGACGGGCTCGCAACGGAGGGACGTCTTTTCCGGGAGCTGATGACCGGCGAACAATCCGCCGCACAACGCTACGCCTTCTTCGCCGAGCGTGAGGTCTGGAAGATTCCGGACGTGCCCCGCGATACGCCCCAGATCCCGATCGAACGCGTGGGCATCGTCGGCGCCGGAACCATGGGCGGCGGTATCGCCATGAACTTCGCCAATATCGGACTCCCCGTCCTGCTGATCGAGCGGGACCAGGGCGCCCTCGACCGCGGCCTGGCCGTCGTTCGGACCAACTACGAGCGCAGCGCCAAGCGCGGACGCATCTCGGCCGAAGACGTCGAAACGCGCATGGGACTGCTCAGCGGTTCGGTTGCGATCGAGGATCTCGCCGAGTGTGATCTCGTGATCGAAGCTGTCTTCGAAAACATGGGCGTCAAGAAGCAAATCTTCGCCGACTTCGATCGGATCTTGAAGCCCGGCGCGATCCTGGCGACCAACACCTCGGCCCTCGACATCGACGAGATCGCCAGCGCGACGACGCGACCCGAGTTCGTGATCGGTCTGCATTTCTTCAGTCCCGCCAACGTCATGCGACTCGTCGAGGTCGTGCGAGCGGACCACACCTCGAAGGAAGTGATCGCAACCTCGATGGCCCTGGCCAAACGCATCGGCAAGATGGCGGCGCTGGTCGGTGTCTGCCGTGGCTTCGTGGGCAATCGCATCCTCGCACCGCGCCAACAGCAGGCCAACGAGCTCCTTCTCGAGGGTGCAATGCCCTGGGACGTCGATCGCGTGCTCTTCGACTTCGGCCTTCCTATGGGCCCCTTCGCGATGAGCGATCTGGCGGGGCTCGACATCGGCTGGAGCAAGGAGACCTCGAAGGGTGAGACCCTGCGCGATGTGCTTTGCGAAATGGATCGACGAGGCCAGAAGAACGGTCGAGGCTATTACGACTACGCCGCCGACCGAACGGCCAGTCCCTCGTCGGAAGTCGAAACGATCATCCGTGATTTCGCGGCACGCGGCGGTCGGGAATTGCGTTCAATTTCGGACGAGGAGATTCTCGAACGATGCGTTTACCCGATGATCAACGAAGGTTTCAAGATCCTGGAAGAGAAGAAAGCAATCCGCGCCTCGGACATCGATGTCATCTGGGTAAACGGATACGGGTGGCCCGTCTACCGCGGCGGACCGATGTTCTACGGAGAGCAAATCGGATTGGCCCGCGTGCTCGACCGCCTGCGCGAACTCCAGAAGACCCACGGCGACGCCTTTGCGCCCGCGCCCCTGCTCGAACGCATCGTTGCCGAGGGCAAGAGCTATCGGGAGTTGGGCTACTAGGATTCCCTCTGCAAAAATGGCCGAGCGCCTAGGGATCGCACTCGAGTTGCACTACAGTCGGCGCCCCCGATTGGAGTTCGCGCATCCCCCCAGATGTGACCTTCGCTTCCGAACGCGGCCTACCCGGTCGCGCTCGCCGACTCATCGTGTAGCGATCGGGGATTGCATTTTTTGGCCGCGCGGATTCGCTTTCGTTCCTGGCAAATCGAGGCACTTGCCAAACTCGAAGCCCGCGTCCACTCGAGCTTTCTCGCAGTGGCGACGCCGGGTGCCGGTAAAACGACGTTCGCGCTCGCGGCGATTCGACAGGCACTCGTGGCGCGAACGATGCGCCGTGTCGTCGTCGTCGTCCCCACACAGCATTTGAAGCTTCAGTGGGCCCTGGCCGCCGAGAAATTCGACATCCATCTCGATCCGGAATGGTCGGCCGGGGACGGCACCCTGCCCTCCGACGTGCATGGCGTCGCGGTGACCTACCAGCAGGTCGCGGCGAATCCCGCCGCATTGCGTCGTCTTGTCAGGCAGGCCTTCGTGGTACTCGACGAAGTTCATCATGCCGCCGATGCCCGGTCCTGGGGCGACGGAATTCGCGAGGCCTTCGAGCACGCACCCTTGCGGCTCTGTCTTTCGGGAACGCCTTTCCGGTCGGATCAGAGCGCCATTCCTTTTGTTCGCTATGTCGGGGAGGAGGCGCAACCCGACTACGAATACGGCTATGGCGAGGCGCTCGTCGATCGCCATGTCGTTCGCCCCGTCTATTTCCCGCGCATCAACGGGCGCATGGAATGGACCTCACCCGACGGTTCGAGCCACTCAGCCAGCTTCGACGATCAGATCGGCCGCACGCTCGCCAGCCAACGATTGCGCACCGCCCTCGACCTCGCCGGCGAATGGCTACCCGCTGTGCTGACCAAGGCGCATCATCAACTGCTGCATCTGCGCCAAGCGGATCCGGTCGCCGCCGGGATGGTGATCGCAATCGACCAGGACCATGCCCGGGGAATCGCCAAGGTCCTTGCGGATCGACTGGGCATTCGTGCGACGATCGCGACTTCCGATGACCCCGAAGCCTCGAAAAAGATCGCCGCGTTCCGCGAGAGCGACTCGACCTGGCTGGTCGCCGTGCGCATGGTTTCCGAAGGCGTGGATATCCCGCGATTGCGGGTCGGCGTCTATGCGACAAATACGGTGACGGATCTTTTCTTCAGACAGGCCGTCGGTCGCCTGGTCCGGGTCAGCGGCGTCGCCAGACACCAACGCGCCTACATGTTCATCCCCGACGATCTCCGGCTCCGAAATTTTGCCTTCCGTATCGCGGAGCAACGCCGTCACAGCCTGCGCAAGCCGGATAGCCGAGACGATCTCGACTACGGAGATGAACAAGGCGAAGCGCGCGAGGTCGATCCCGCGGATCAGCTCTCGCTCTTTTCGGCGATCGCCGCGGTCCCACTCGATGAACAGGGACGCCCCCTCGAAGAACGGGCCGTCTTTGAAGAGCCGGACACAACGCCGGGCGACGAGATTCCGGACCTCGCTCCAGAACAAAACCAGGGCGACGGCGGCGGCGCCCTGGATTCCGCGGGTTTCGCGCTCACGGCCCCCGTCTTCGAAGCGGAGCTCCCGGCACCGGTCCCCGAACCGGACGCAACGCTCTCGCCACGCTCGCGAAAGCGAAAACTGAGAGAATTGAATAGCGCTCGCGTTCGTACGCTCGTTCATCGAACCCAACAAAAACACGCCAAGGTCAACGCTGATCTCAATCGCATGGTCGGCATCACACGAATCACCGAAGCCACCGTCGCGCAACTCGACAAGAGACTCGAAGCCGCCGACAAGTGGCTGAAACGGATCCGCTAGCCAACCCGCCCTCGCACTGGTCAGGGCCCGTCTCTGTTCAGGGCGCCTTGAATCCCGCCGCCCGGAAAGAACGTCCTGCGCAATTCAACCAATTGTTCGTCCGTCATCGGTGCGAATTCGCCGAGCGTACGACTAGCGATCAACGCCGCGGCGGTTGCCTCGAGGACCTCCAGGCGATCGAAAGCGTCCAGAAGGCTCGCGCCCAAGGCCATGGCACCGGCATGACCGACCAGGGCCACCGGATGATCCGGATTCAAGACCTCTGCGACCGAGGTCGGCTCGACAAGGAATTCCCGAAGTGAAACGAAGCCGGGCTCGCGAACGAGGATATAGCTCTCGGGAATCGTTCGCGCGGGTAAGGGCATTCCCGCCGTCGCGAACCCCGATGTGTTCTCGCCGTGGCCATGCGCGATCGCGCTCACCTCGGGATGCCGCCGATAGAGGGCCTCATGCAGTGCCCCTGTCGAATCGCGATCACCCGCAGCAAGCTTGCCGCCTTCCACCCGCAAGAGATCCCCGGGCTCCAATCGGTCGAGGGGAACCCAGCGCGGCGTCATGAGAAACGCTCCCGGCGATAGACGGGCAGACAACACGCCCTGCGTACTCGTAAAAACCCGACGATCATGTGCGCGGCGTGCCAAGGCGCAAATCGATTGACGGAGTCCGTTTTCAGTGTCGGCCCAGTCACCTTCGAGCGTTTGCGCGGTCGGTGCCGCAGTCGCCGGAGCGACTTCGCCGGCGAGCGCCAGGTCCTCGGCCGAAAGCAGCTCTGCCTCACCGATCGATCGGGCACGCATGATCGTGCGCGCACAGAGATCAAGCGCCTCCAGACGCTCGAAGGCCACGCGCAAGGTCGGACCGCCCACCACAACCCCATGATTCTCGAGCACGACGCAATCGAATCCCTGCGCAAAGGTCTCTGCAATCGTCTCGCCTAACGCCTGGCTCGCAGGCAAGGCGTAGGGCGCGAACCCGGCGCTTCCGCAGAGTGCATGGCAATGGGCTGATATCCGGGTATCCGGAACCTGGCCGACGATGCTGAACGCGACGAGCGAAACCGGATGGGCATGGACGACGGCCCGCAATTCGGGCCTCGCCTCGTAGATGGCGCGATGGAAGGGCAACTCGGAGGATGGCGCCGGGGTCGGCGTGGCCTCGGCGACGCCGCCCTCTGCTACCCGGGCGACCTGATCCGCGCGAAGTTGCCCCTTGTCGATTCCCGCCGGCGTGATCCAGATCGTGCCGGCGGCATCACGCAGCGAAAGATTCCCTCCGGAAGTCGTGGTCAGACCGAGTTCGTAGATCCGGCGCATGGTCTGCGCGAGTTCTTCGCTGGGATGGACGGACGTGCTCATGGCCCTTCTATACCTGATGCCGCACCGGGATTCAGCATCCGGGCGCGCCGGAAGGAAAACGGCCGAGCAAACGAGTCAGTCCCTCACGCCTGGGCCGGCCCAAACCTCTCGCTGTGAATCCGCGGCGACGGAACGCCGAGGGTTTCGAGCCCGCTCTGCACATCCGCCATGAACGCGATCGGACCACAGAGGTAGAACTCGGCCTCCAGGGTCGGAAGCATCGAGGCCAGAAGCTCGCTGTTCACTCGCCCCTTCGCATCGAAGTCGATCCCCTGACGATCCGCAGTCAAGGGTCGGCTATACGAGACGTGTTTGTGAAAGTATTCGCTCGCCTCGACCAGCAACCGGACTTCATCGGCCAGGGCATGGTGAGCACCGTCGCGCGCGCCGTGAACAAAATAGACCGGCTGCGAGCTAGAACCGATCGCCAGCTGATGCAGCATGCTCAGCATCGGTGTCACACCGATCCCCGCACTCACCAAAACGACGGGCCGCCGTCCCCGGTCGAGGACGAAATCGCCAGCGGGGACACGTGCCGACACGAATTGGCCGACTTCGAGCGAATCATGAAGCGTTCGCGAAACCAATCCCCGCGATTCGCGCTTCACCGAGATCCGGTAGCGGGGATCTCCCGGACCATTCGAGAGCGAGTAGGTCCGTTTCACCTTCTCATCGCGACCCGAGAGTTGGACTTCGATCGGAAGATGTTGGCCCGGCGAAAAGTCCGGCAGCCGGCACCCGGCCGCGTCCTCGAAATAGAAGGACGTCACGTCCGCGCTCTCCCGCGTCTTCTCGACCAACCGGAGCGCGCGAATGGAATCCGCCGCGACATGCCAGCGCAGGGGCAATGCCGCTTCGAGCAGATTGGCCTTTTCCAAGGTAAAGCGAATCAGCCGACGGGCTCCCGGGTAGCCGCTGACTTCGTCTGAATCCCAATCGATCTCGGCCCGACCGGTCAGTTGGAGCATTGCGCCCGTCTCGAAATCAACGAAGAGCAGTCCCGCACGCGGATCAACGACCAGGTTTCCGATCGTGTTGAAATGGTTGTTGCCTTTGTAGTCCGGGATGATGAGCGTGCGATCGTCCACGACTTCGACGAAGCCGGGGCGGCCGCCGCGATGGGATGCGTCCATTCCGAAACGGACGTCTTCGCCCACACCGCGATGTCCCGTAGCGATAAAGAAGGTGTCGGCGGATCGAATGCGCCGAGCGAGGTCGGCGCAGAGGCGTTCGCTTCGACGCGGAGCGGGGGCGGTGCCCTCGCTTCGCACATAACGCCACTCGCGTTCCGAAATGTATTGCGGGCAATTGCCGAAACTTTGATCGACGCAGAAGACGACCCCAGACTGATCCTTCGACCGGATCCGACCGTTGACACGATTCCGGCGACGCGTGGCGAGTTCGATTCCGAGTAGCCCGACATCTGCGCCCGACGAAAACGTCTCATGCACGGCATCACCCACGACCGGCCCCCCGTCGATCAAGAGCGTCTCGGCATCCGGCGAACGAATGAAGCCCGGCGCCCCGGCCAGAATCGTGGCCCAGGGCCGTCCCGCCTCATCGCGGGCCGCGGCAACGATGAAGGGCAACTGGGAATAGAAGAGGCGATGTTCATCCGGCAGGTAGGGCCGAACGACCTGGCGTGCCCAGCTCTCGATTTGCTCATGAACGCCGAGCCGTTTTTGCACAGCGTGTTCGCCGGCGTGAAACGGAGAATCGACAACAAATTCGTCTGACATCACAACCTCGTATCCAGCCCGAAGTGGGAACCGCATCGACCCATTCAAGCCAAACGACTGCATGGGAAGCCCTCGCTTGGCGGATCGACCCCGAGCGGCTCCTGGTTTGAGATGCCGCAGCGGTATCCGGGGGACACGGGCCTGCCCCCTGATTCCAAAGAATCGCTTGCTGACGCCTTCGTGGATCAAAAGGAGGAGAAGCTATAGCCTGTCCCTCGTCCCAGAAGACCACACGATCCAGAGGAAATCCGTGCCGATCCGCCAGCTGAACGATGAGGGGAGAGAAGACTGGGGTGGCTTTGAATTGGCCATCGCGGGATCGACCCATGTCGGCCGAATCCGCAAGGCCAATCAGGACGGCCTCGATCGCTTCGATGATGCCGACCGCGGCGAGATCCTGCTCGTCGTCGCCGACGGAATGGGCGGCCATCGAGGCGGGGAAGTGGCCAGCGCGATGGCGATTGGAACGCTTGGCAAGCTCTTTCGAGAAGGCGATGGAGACCCGGCGACTCGGCTAGCCGGTGCGCTCGAACGCGCGAACTTCGAGATTCACAAGCTCGCCAACAAGGACCGGACGCTCAAGGGGATGGGCACGACGGTGGTCGCGCTCCTGCTCTGCAAGGACGGACCCTCTTTCGTCGCACATGTCGGAGACAGTCGCCTCTACCGCTTGCGCGGAGACGATTTCGAGTGTCTCACCGAGGACCACTCCGTCGTGGCACTGATGCTTCGCCGCGGCGATATCACCCGGGAGGAAGCCATCAATCACCCGAAACAGAATCAATTGATGCGCGCCCTCGGCGTATGGGATGAAGTCGAGCCCGACATCACGCCCATCGACATTCAAGCGGGCGACTCATTCATTCTCTGCTCGGACGGACTCTACGGGATGCTGCCGGATTCCGAATTGAAGGCGCTGGCGGGTCGGGCTCCAGACCCGCATGCCGTCGCGGCCTGGATGATCGATGCGGCCAATCAAGCCGGCGGGAAGGACAACGTCACCGCCATGATCGCGCAGATCCACCCGCCACCGGGAGTCAACTGAGCAAGCGCTCCGTGAACGAGCCAGCCACGAAGAGCAAGGCGAAGGCGGCGAACCATGCAAGGCCCTCCCGCTCGGTCCGCTTTGCCACGTAACGTTGTGTCAACACGACGCCAGAAAAGACCGCAAGGATCACGGAATTTCGTACAAAGAGAGGCCAGAAGGCTGAAGAGGAAGAACTCGCGAGTGCATGAGCCTCGAATTGTGCGCCTAACGTGAGTGCGAGGACGACGAAGCCCCAGAAGAGGAACGGCCTCAGCCTGGCCGGTAACGGACGCAACAGGCTTCGCAACCATTGGGGCCCCGATTCGCTCTTTGCTCCCTCACTCACAGCACGGGCCTCAGCTGCCTCGAAGCGCTCGAGACGCTCGAGTTCGACCGGCGTTGCGTCGTTGGAGAACGGACCGAGCTGACGTCGGCGTAACTCTTTGACTGCGCCCTCGACGAATTGATCGTTGTTCACCATCACCATGTCGACCAGGCCCACATAGCCCGTCGGCAAAATTGGCGCCTCGTCCCAGACGCGAAGCCGTTGATAGGGACGTGCGGGGTAGGCATGGTGGTCCGCGTGCCGCGAAAGGCCCGTCAGCCCGTAGTACGTGAAACGAGAATGGGTATCCCAGGAGTCCTGTGGCCGAACCCGATTGCTCTTTCGTTGCAAGCCCCAATGCTCGAAGTAGTTCACGACTTCGAGCAGCCGCACCGCAAGAAAGGCCTGGAGCAAGAAGGCGGCGAAAGCGGCTAGTCCAAAGAAATAGAGGATGGCGAAGGCCAGCCCCCAACCGACCGCGATGCCATGCAGAATGTTGTTCTTCAGCATTCTCGGATCGAAGAGACTCATCTCCGGGTCACCGAGGCGTCTCGCTTCGAGCCGCCACGCGCTACGAAATTGAGCGGGCACTGTGCGACGCCAGAACTCGGAATAGGTCTCGCCGAAATGCGCGGTCGCGGGGTCTTCTTCGGTGCCGACCAGGCGGTGATGACCGCGAAGATGCTCCGTATAGAAATGTTCGTAGAGCACGGTCGCCAGAAGAAGACGGCCGAGGCTTCGTTCCCAGCGAGGCCGACGATGGATGAGCTCGTGAGCGGTAATGATCGAGAATCCCGAGGCGCCCCCGACAACGCCGAGGACCATCGCCATGTCGATCGAAAAGATGCTCTGGCTGCTGAACATGCGGGCGAGTTCGAAGACGATCATGAACTGCAGGCCGGCCAGGGTATAGACGAGCAAGTCGAAGGGCCAGGCGGGAAGTGCCGCGAGCGGTTGGCGGCGCTCGGCTTTGCTTTGTTGGTCGATGAAGAGAAGAATGCCGAGGGGCAACATGAAAAGCGGGGCGATGTACCAGACATGGGGTCCGGTCCAGAGAAAGATCAGCGTGATCAACGGGATCACCAGGCTGGTGAGATGCTTGCACCAGATCTGGAGGACTTCCCACCGCGACGGGGCGCTCGGGTCGAGAGCGCCGTCCGCGGTCGGCGCTGCAACGGCATCAGACATTGTTAGTTCCTTGGTGCGAGCTCGAACAGCCAGAGGTCACCGGAGGTCACGGCCTCGACCGGCATATCCGCTCCGCCCGCGTATTTGCGACTCAATTCCGCGAGGATCGGCACCAGGAGCGGCCCACTCGAGACCCTGACCAATTCTCGCTCATAGAGCTTATCGCCCACCCGCAACACGATCCGGCCATCTTTTTCGGCTTCGTGCGGCCATTGCTTCCAGAGTTTTCCCCACCAGCTCGTCATGTAGCCACTCGGGATATAGACCCGTCCTGCGTGTTCGATGATCCAGGTCGTCCGCGACCGCTCGGGATCGAGCAGTTGGAACTCCACCTCCTGTACATCGTGGGCGAAGGACCAATCGGGCTCCGGACCCGTTACCAGTTCGCCAGACTTGAAGGGGCCGCCCGCGATGATCGCCAGCGGACCATCCGAAAAACGAGCACCCACCAGCAAGCCGGCGATGCCGATGATCAGCAATGCCAAAACAGCGACAACCAAACGCCCTAGAATTTTCATCACAACCTCCACCAGCCGCATGATCCGGGCTAGCCACCGAAAAATATTGCGCTCGACGAGGTCGAGGCCACCGAGGCTAGAAGGTCATGGGCACATAGCCCTGCGACTGCCAGCCGATCAGCGAAATGAAACCGTTGCCGACGACGTCCATCTCCTCGAGGACCGTTGCGTTGTCCACGCCAAAATGCTTCGTGGCCGCGCCGCAGACTTCCATCCGCACACCGAGCGATTTCAGTTCGGCCGCGGTCTCCGCAATCGACTGAAGCGATTCTCCATTCTCCTTGGCGATTTCCGCGTCGGGCTCCGTGCTCAAGAATTGGACGACCGGGCCCAGAAAGACGACGACCACCTTCGAGTCAACACCCTGCTTGACGAGACCCTCGTGTGTCCCTCGAATGGCCTTCAAGAATCCGGCCGTGCGTTTGGCGGAATCCAGTTTCACCAGGAAAACGGTCTTCGCTTCCGAAACGCCCTCGAGTGCGGCCGCGTTTCCCATCGGATCGGCCGGCGCAGCCTTCGCCGATTCGGCGCTCAAAGCCGGCGCAGCCATCAAGAACAACATCGCTGAAAGCAGCAGTGCGGCGATGCGAACGGGGCGAAGGCGTGTACTGAAACTCGTCGTCATGGAGGACTCCTTGGGTGTTGGTCAATTTTGAGTCGAAGACTCTTGTCAGCATGCGCCGAAGGTTCTGACTCCGCGTTCGCCGACGATCGCGAACTCATGCTAACACCCTTTCCGCCTTGGGAGCCTGCGCATTCCGTTCGAGCCCTCGAGCGAAACCGTCCGTCCAAGGAAGACCCGCCTGCGCGACTCGAAACGCCCCCTCCAACTCTTCATCCTCGATCCCACAGTCCTGAATCCAGCTCTGAAACCAAGCGCTACCTTCGCTGCGTGACGATCTCAACAGATATTCTCGTCGTAGGCGTGGGTGGGTGCGGGGCAAGCGCGCTCTATCACCTTGCGAGTCGTGGCGTGCGGGTCATCGGGATCGACCGCTTCGAGCCGGGACACGACCACGGAAGCTCTCACGGGGATACCCGAATTATTCGGCAGGCCTATTTCGAGCATCCCGACTACGTCCCACTACTGCGCCGCGCCTATGATGGCTGGACCCGATTGGAAGAGGAAGCCGACGAGAAGCTACTCGACCTGTGCGGGCTTCTTCTGCTCGGAAGAAAAGACAGCGAAGTGTTGCGCGGCGCGCGGCTGGCAGTCGACCGCCACGATGCTCTGCTCGAACACGTCGACCGAAAGGACGTGGCGGAACGTTTTCCAGCCATTGCGCTCCCGGAAGAATTCGAAGCTGCGTGGGAACCACTGGGCGGCCATCTTCGAGTGGAGGAATGTGTAAAGGCCTACGCGCGCCGCGCTCGCGAACTCGGCGCCGACCTGCGCCTGGGCGAAACCATTCTCAATTGGTCTGCCGACGGTCGGAGCGTTCGCGTAGAGACCGACCAACACGTCTACGAAGCGGATCGTCTGGTGTTATGTCCAGGTGCCTGGGCGCCCGACCTACTGCCGGACATTGCAGAACGCTCAAGGATGAAAATTTTGCGCAAAGTCTTGCTCTGGTACCCGCTGCGCAACGAGCGCTCCCCGGTGCCCAATCACACCTTCTTTGTCGAGCTTCCCTTTGGCGCGTTCTATGGATTCCCTTGTCTGGATGGAGCAACGGTGAAGCTCGCGGAACACACGGGTGGGCTGATCGCCGAGGATCCTCTTGCACTCGACCGTCGCCTCTTGGAAGGCGATTCGGCAGGCCCCGATCGCTTCGTCGGCAACCTCTTCCCCTGGCTCGTTCCGCGAGCCACGCGCCATGCCGTCTGTATGTATACCATGACGCGGGATGGCCATTTCCTGGTCGATCATCATCCCGAGCACTCAAACGTCGTATTCGCAGCGGGCTTCTCCGGACATGGATTCAAATTCATGTCGGCACTCGGCGAGATCCTCTGTGAACTCGCCCTCGACGGCCAGACACCTTCAGCGATCGATTTCCTGGGAATGGACCGCTTCAAGCAACGTAAGGACCGACCGTGCTGAGATTTTTCCCCCGACCATGAGCGCCTCCATGCCATCAGGACAGCCAACGGGAGTTGTCATCGGTGCCGGTGACCGCGGCGCCAACGCCTACGTCCCACTCTTGCTCGACGAGCCCGAACTCGGCCGGATCGTTGGCGTTGCAGAACGAAACCCGAAACGCCGACTGCAATTTGCCGACCGCTATGGACTCAACGCAAATGCCTGCTTCATCGATGCGAGCGAATTATTCGAACAACCTCGCCTCGCGGACTTCGCGCTGATCGCAACGCAAGACGACCATCACGTCGAGCCAGCCCTCCGAGCGCTCGAATCCGGCTACCACGTACTTCTCGAAAAGCCGATGGCCCTGAACATCGAGGATTGCGAACGCCTTGCAGAAACGAGTGCCCGCACCGGCAGGCTTCTCCAGATCTGTCACGTGCTTCGCTACGCGCGGCTCTACCGCAGCATCAAGGAGGTGATCGACTCGGGTGAGATCGGCGATCTCGTTACGATCCAACATTCCGAGAATGTTTCGTTCTGGCACTATGCGCACTCGTATTGCCGAGGAAACTGGCGGAACCGGGCCGCCTCATCGCCGATGGTGCTCGCGAAATCTTGCCATGATCTGGATCTGCTTCATTGGCTTGCCGATTCGCAGCCGATCCGGCTGACATCGATCGAGAGCCCGACACGACTCTGCGCAGAAAACGCGCCGACGGACGCCCCGGAATTCTGTATCGCAGGGTGCCCGCATTCGGCGACCTGTCCCTATGACGCGGCCTCTATGTATCGCGACCTGACGCCCCTCCTGCTCGACATTCAAAAGAAGACGAATCATTCGGCAGAGAACGAACCGGCGCGCGAGCCACCCGCAGCGAGCGGGTGGAAAAATTGGCCAGTTTCGGCGATTACCGATGACCTGACTCGAGAGGGCATCGATCGAGCCTTGCGCGAATCTCGCTATGGCCGCTGTGTCTATCGAATCGGCGACAACGACCAGCCCGCTAGCCAATCGATCAGCATCCAATTTGCGAACGGGGTGAATGCGAATTTCACCATGCACTCGACCTCCCATCGAGAGGGCCGCGAGACGCGAATCGACGGAACCCGGGGCACCCTTGTCGCCGGTTTCTACAACCTCGAGCAACACGCCATCGTTCACGATCACAAAAGCGGTCGACAACGAGTGCTTCCTGTCGACTCCACCTCCGGCAGACACGGCGGCGCGGATCCGGCCCTCTTTCGTGACTTCCTCGCGGCGGTCCGCGGCGAAAAGACACCCGAAACGACCGTTCATGAGTCGATCTGGAGCCACCGTCTGGCCTTTGCCGCTGACCGCTCTGCCCGCGAAGGGCGTGTCATGGACTGGTCTGCCTAGCGGGACCAAGCATCAGCCTCCCCCGGCCATCGGGACGTTTTTGGCTTAGCATCGGTCCGTACAGGAGACCCTTCTGGCCGTCCAGATCATCCGACTGGGCTCATCGGAGTAGAATCATCCATGTCGAATCATCTCATCAACGGTATCCAGATCGAAATAGAAACGCGCGGTGCCGAGGACGCACCCGCCTTCCTCTTGATTCGCGGTCTATCAACGCAGCTCATCCAATGGCCAGAAGCCTTTCTGGATCGTTTCGTGGATGCCGGATTTCGGGTTGTCGTCTTCGACAATCGGGATTGTGGACTGTCCCAGAAATTCGCTGAAGCCGGAACGCCTTCCCTTCCCGATCTCCTATCCGGCCAGATCGAAGCGCCCTATCACATCTCAGACATGGCGAGGGATGCAGTCGGCGTACTCGACCATCTGGGGATCGGGTCTGCCCATGTGGCAGGCATTTCGTTAGGCGGGATGGTCGCCCAACACCTCGCCTTCTCCCACGGCCATCGCTTCGACTCGATCGCCAGCATCATGTCAACCTCCGGCGCACCGGGCCTCCCATCGGGCACACCCGAAGCCATAGAGGCCCTGACCTCCCAGCCGAGCGATCCCAGCGACCGTGAATGCGTCATCCTGCACGGCATGAAGACGCAGAAAGTCATCTCGAGCCCCGACTATCCGACAACGGAAGACGAGCTTCGCAGATATATCGAAAGCGCCTACGACCGCTGCCACTGCCCGGATGGTTCCGCACGCCAACTCGCCGCGGTGCTCACCGACGGCAGTCGGGTCGACGACCTCTCGCGCATTGATCGCCCCTTTCTGGTCCTCCATGGCGATGCGGACCCACTGATCCCCCTGGCATGCGGCGAAGACACCGCCAATCAGACCCCGGGAGCAAAGTTCGTCGTCGTTCCCGGCATGGGACACGACATCACGAAAGCCAATTCGCCGATCGTCGCTCAAGCTCTGATCGACCACGCTCGTCAGTCTCGGGGCGGAGCCGCCACCGGGTGAAGCCGAGTTGCCGCGGCCCTTCGTCCAGTTCGGGAGAGCGCGGCAGCCAGCCTGCCCTTCACTTCGGAATCGTCTGGTCGCAATTCAGCGGCCCGTTCGAGATAGGGAATCGCTTCGCGCGGACGTCGAGCCTTCGCTAGGCCTACTGCCACGCGGCGATTGAGGTCGAAGTCGTTGGGGAAGTGTTCGAGGCCCTCGCGCCAGGTCGCGATCGCCCTTTCCTGCCCTTCTAGCTTTTCGACCAGGACGCCCAGCTGTCCAAAGCCATCGGCCTGCGGATAGAATTCCAGGCTTCGCCGATATTGGGGAATGGCCCGCCAGGGTTTCTGGGTCTTGACCAGACGATTCGCCAGGGATGCGCGCCAGCTCGCCGAGTCGCGACCGTAGAGGGCGGCACGATCGAGGATCGATTCAGCCCTCGCATAGTCCTCGCCAGCCAACGCAGAGGGAAGACGTTGCTCGATTTCGATCTCCGGAATGACATTCGCCAGACAGAAGAATCCAGCAAAGCCCCAGGCAAGCCGGCCGGGCCAGAGACCGCTTCCTCTCGACCGTGGCTCCGTGGCCCCTTCGGTCTTGTCGCGAATCAAGATCGAAGCAATCTTCGGATTTCGCAGCTTCCAGATCGCTCCATCGAGCATGAAGTGATGGAGATTGACGGCCGATGCCACACACATCGCCAGGCCCGTCTCGTAGTCCGGGCCTCCCATTCTCTCAGGTCCCAATAGCAAGACGGGTGCGGCCCAGATTGCGTTCCCAAAGATGAAAGTCTTGCCAAAATAACGCCCGTACCCGCGCCAGCGACGATCCGACTTGGCGTAGTAGGTCGTTATCCAGAGATATTGCAGCGCGTGTCCGAGTGCCGTCCATAGAAAGTAGAACCGGAAACGATCGCCACCGACCGGGTTGAAGGCTGGAATCCCCGTCGTCCAATCCAGGTAGAAACCAAGATGGGGAATCGCGAACCAGACAGCCTGGGTCAATATGACGAGCGCCGTCGGTGCAATCGTTCGGAGATTTGCGGAACGCAACAAGAGCACAATCGTAGTCAGAATCGACAAGACATAGCCGAGGCCGACGATGGGCATCAACAAGCTTCTCGCTTCGCCCGGCAACGCCATCGAAATGAAGTGGAAGCCGCGGGGGGCCAAGGAGGCTTCGCCAAATGGATTCGCCTGGCTCACGCCGCCCTCGAAATGAAAATTCAAGAAGACCGAGAGGAACGAGAAGACGAAAGAAGCGTAGAGCCACCGCTTCGTCGCCGGCGTCAACTCGACCCCGCGCCGCCGAAGCAACATGACGGAGATGCCGTAGTTCTGCCCCGTGTAGTGCCAAGGGCTCCAGGTCAGGTAGAGCGTGATGAGCGCCGATCCGGCCAGTGGCGAATGGAGCGCGCCGATCAGGACCGCCAACATCAAGCCCGAGCCATAGACGGTAAAGATTCGATAAGCCCGTCGCTCGGCTTCGTGTTCGTAGACTCGCAGAAGCGTCGCCCCATAGTGGGCGCCGCTCACGACGAGGATGAGCAGGGATCCCCAGGTCGGCGAGATGGCCTCTCGGGCGGACGTTCCCCCAACGATCATGCCGCCGATGAATAACAAGTAGAGCAGACCAGATCCGAGCAGAAGATCCGGCAGGGGGCCAAATATCCAGACGCTGTGACCGAGCGATTCGCGACTCCGGGGTGTTGCCGGAGGCATCGTTGCCGTCACAGTCATCGCAGCCCCTTTCCTAACCCGACAGCTTCTCCCGGATCATGTCATGAAGGGATTCTGCGAACGACCGATCAAGCGTGCCCCTCATGTCTGGCGTGCCACCAGTGCGACACCGACAAAGAGAAAGACCCCTCCGATCGGAACCAGCACGACGCCCAGACCGGGATCGGGCGGATAGACGAAGAGCCCACCAAGGAAGAAGCCAAGGGGAATCAGGCAGGCCGACGCGTAGAGACTGAGCGAAGCGATCCGCAAACGTGGAGAGGGACGCAGCCGAGTCCATGCCGCTCCGAGCGCGATGTGGATCAGGGCGATCAAAGTTCCATGGGTATGCGTAAGCGTCCACATCAGACGTCTGGGCTCCGTCTCCTCCGAGAGATAGGACCCGATTCGAAAGCCATGAAAGAACTCGAGCAGAAAGCCCAGGCTCAAAAAGATCAAGAGCGCGAAAAATCCGAAACGAAGATGACGCTGTCCGGGATCGCGAGCCACAGCCCCGGAGTCGGAAGCACCTCCCATTTCATCCGAATCCGCGGCACTCATTCGGTCAACGCGATCGGCAACATGTCTCGCCCCTTCATTAGTTGTTCCCAGGCTCGACGATCGACACCCGCGTCAGTGCGAAGAAGAGGACCTGGTCCCGAGTCCTCGCCACCCATCGAAAGTCGCGCCCATGCTGTTTGGACTCGCGTTCGAGACTCGGTCCCCACGATGCCCTTCGCCTCGACGTAGTCGTAGTCGAGATCTTCGAAGCCGGGCAGGGTCTTCAACGAATCTCCAGCAATCGAGCGAACCGCAGAGTAATTGTCAGCCAATAACTCCGCCAGATAGGGCGCCATCCAGTCGCGGCCGGAAGCCTTCCGAGCCGGTGCCCAACCCATATACCATGCGGCCAGCGCCCGAACCCCTGCGTCTCCGGTCGCAACCCAGCGCGGCCCGGCAGCGATCAATCGCGCGTTCTCGTTCAACAAGACCGGCTTCACGCCATAGTCTTTGACGAGGTGCGACTGGGTCCAGGCCAGGGTCTGGTCGAGATGACAAGCGTTGCAAGCGTTCGGTCGACCGGAGTTGCGTTCCGCCAACGCGCTCGGACTCGTGATCCGATGACTCCGAATCGCCTTCAAGAGGCCGTAGGTCGTGTACGGCATATGGCAATTCGCACAGCGACTCGCTTCCGAATCGCTGGCATGACGCGTATGAGTAGAGGTGTCGCCTTCAAACTCGGTATGACATTGCACACAAGCCCCATCGCCATTCATGCCTGAACCCAATTGATCGGAAGTTCCTTCGTATTGGTGGAGTGAATGGCAAGAGACACACGAAAACTCGCCGCCTTCAAAGCACGGGGAGGACACGATGTCGTTCAGTTCCCGTCCGGCAACGCGCACGCCCCCATCGGACCAGAAGCGGTCGCGCAGAAAACGTGGACCTTCGGCGCGCACATGGGCCGCGATCGCCTGCCGTTGGACTCGTTTGCGACTCTGGGGTTGCAAGATGAGTCGTCCGTTTGATTCGATGTCATCGCCCGGCGAAAAGTCATTCCAATGTCCTCCCCACTCGTCGGTCTCGGCATAGGAAAGAATCGAATGGCAACGGCCGCAGACGCCGACAGATCGACTGGCCGAAAGCCGAGCCGGGTTCACGATATTGGGATCGGCTTTCTCACGCTGCAGCCAACGGTTGAGTGGCGACTGGTTTGCGGCAATGTGTGGACCCGCCGGGCCGTGGCACGCTTCGCAAGCAATCCCCAATTCGGTGACCTGCGTATCGGAGTGTTCGTCCTTGTCCAGCCGCGGCCGGCCGGCCGTGCTGTGGCACTCGATACAGACCTCGTTCCAGTACACGATCCCGAATTGATCGTCGGGCGGCGAAAGAAAGGAGTCTGCACGAGGAACCCAGCGCTGTTGATCGACGAGATAGGTAAAGGGAAGATTGACGAGTTCACCCTCGTCCCCGTTCTGGATCCAGAGGATCTGATGATTGTGTGATCCCGTCGTCATCACGACACGGGCGTCGCGACCCGGGACGCCGGGGACCTCGCTCAGGGCCGTGACCCAATACTCTCCGTCACGCTCGCTCAATCGATATCGCTCGAGCCGGCGTTCACCACCGGGCTTTCTAGGCGGTGCTTGCCAGGACAATTCGACGCCATCGAAGTCGCCGACCATCGCGCTCGGAGTCGCGAGCTGCGTCATCTTCCGGTGATAGGAGTCATGCCAGGCATCGTAGGCGTCTGGGTGACAACTTCGGCAATCACGGGAAGAAACGTAGTCGCCTTCGGATTTCTTGGTCGGCGTCACCGCCTCGATCTCGAGTTGCGACAGATGCGCCTTGTAGGGACCATCGAACCAGGCCTTGACCCGCCATCCGCCTAACGCGACCAACACGATGAGCGCCGCACCGGCGATGACCCATTCGACTCTACCCAGACCGCCACCCAGACCGCTCAAAACCCGAGGCTCCCTCTATCACCATGTCATCCGTTAGAGATCGCAACCATCATACCATCGGGCCTCGAAGTCGAGACGATAACTTCACTCGCGAGCGTCGAATTCGATGGTCTGCGTGGCGCGTGCAGCGCCCGGATAATGCCGGAAAGAGGTGCCAAACCCCGCGGGCGAAACAACACTCTCGCGATTGAACAGGTCGAGTTGCCGATCAATTGCCGACGACTCGCATAGCACGACGGAAGGTCGCAACGCGCGGCGTTACTGATCATCAAACATCGCTGGTCACATCTCCGCTCATCACGATGCATCGCTGCACAACACCACACGACGGGACGCGACGGGACGGGACGCGACAGCATGCGACATCACGCAGGGTCACACGAGCACGAGCTGCCTGGTCGAGACGTTTCGCCACAGCGATCGCAGCGTACTAGATCAAATAGCTGTCCCCGGCTGCGCGGACGGTGAGGTCACTGATCGAGATGCCCCAAGGCTGATTGATGGCGTAGACGATCTGGTCTGCCAGGAACTCGGGGGCCAGACTGAAATAGCTGATGAGGTCGGGCGAGCTCAACTCCCTGGGCGGATCATCGGAGAACACGGTCGCTGCCTTCTCCATGAATTCAGCGGCGTTCGCCCCAAGGATGCCGGTGAAAGCGGTGGGGTTGATGATTCCATCCGCGAGGCCGGTTCCGGGAACGCCGGTCGGCCGGATGGTCGTGACTTTGATGCGTCCCTGCGATTCCTGTCGCAGAGATTCCGACAGGACGTTCACAGCAGCCTTTGTCGCCCCATAGACGCCGGCTCCGGCAACCGGATAGTTCCCATAGATCGAAGACACGTTGACCACGTGTCCGCGTTCTTGTTGGATCATCTGGTCGTGCACGGCGGCAATGCCATGCAAGACCCCCTTGAAATTCACGTCGATGCAACGGTCCCACGCCACGGCGGCGCTTTCGTGATCCGCGTAGAAGGCCAGGGGCATCACCCCCGCATTGTTCACCATGACATCGATGGCCTCGAATCGATCGACCGTCTGCGCCGCGAGCGCACGCATCTGCGAAAGATCGGTGACATCGGCGAGCACTGCCTCGGCCACCCCACCCGCCGCTCGAATTGATTGGACCGTGTCGTCGATCAGAGCCTGATCGATGTCGGCGGCCACGACACGCGCACCCATCGCTGCCGTCTTCTGTGCCACCAGACGACCAAACCCCCCGCCGGCACCCGTAATGATGATGACCTTCCCGTCCACATGACCTTCGACGTTTCTTTGCATCGAGCACATCCCTTTCTCATTCTCGACCCGATCGACGAACCGAGCCAGTCTTTGCCGTATTGGTCCGCGGTGTCTAGAACTTCGCGACTGTCCCTAGCAAGCCTGGGCGTAAGGTCACCTCTAGCTCGGTAAAATCCGAGACCACGATCCCGCCGTGATCAGCCAAAGTTGGTGAATCGCGCGGGTCGCTGCCACATGTAACACACGGCGAGATTGGTGATCGGAGGGATAGACGGCCTCCGACGCATCGGGGATCACAACGTAGTCGAACTCGAGGCCCTTCACCTGGGAGACCGAAGTGATATCGATACCAGGCTTGAATGTAAAACGTCCGTCGAGGACGAGCCGAACCGATAGATGCTGATGAAGCGAATCGTAGATCCTTTGCGCCGTTTCATTCTCGCGTGCAATGACCGCAACCTGTGCCCCGGACTCGCGCGCGAGCAGATCCGACAACGCATCCGCCAACACCAACGAAGCGTGCATCTCACTCCCCACCTCGGATCTCGAGATCGGCGCGCCCTCTTTGGCTGCGACCGGGAGCCGATCGGGCGCCAAGGGACCCAATACCTGATGTCCGAAGTCGACGATTGGACGCGTACAGCGATAGCTCGTCTCGAGGGTCACCGGCTCCGCGCGGCCCTGTCCAAGCGCTTGCATCACGCCGTCCCATCCACCGAAATCCGCCCCGACGCCAATCTGTTGCCCGGGATCCCCGGCCACCGAGACCGAACCATCCGCCGAAAGTGCCTGAGCCAGAACACGCAGCTCAACCTGCGAGAGTTCCTGCGCTTCATCCAGAACGAGATGGGCATAGGTTTCCGCCGAGCGCGCACTCGACAAGGGTTGCCCGGTCTTCAGCCGGCGAAGCTCGAGAAGCAGCGCAAAATCCTCAACGTCGATCGACCCTGCATCTTCGCTGGGTGTACCCGCATCGATCGGCCGTCCATCGACCGCCCGTTTCCGGCTCTCCGGGATGTGCGCAAATTCTTCTTCAGCCGTCGCCGAGTACTGCAGGCGAGAATGTGTCAGGACCCGATCAACAACATTCGCTGACAGATCACCCTTAGAGTCTCCTACGACACGTTCGAGTAGCTTTCGGTCGCCTAACAATCGCTCACGATCTCCGAGAGGGCTCGAAAAACGCTCGACCGCATGAGCGTAGGCGACGCGGACCGTCGCCTCGAAGGCTGGCGGCTCGCCTCGAACCATCTCAGATAGCGCTGCCTCGAGGCGCGCCAGCGGAGACTCGGCGGCGCTCGCTTCGTAGAGCGATGCGAATCGGCTCTCGGTCTCGAGTGCGACATCGAGCTCTTCTGCGCACTTTCGTCCCGCCTCATCCGCAACCGTGTGCAGCAGATCGCATAGCGCGCGGTGGCGCTTCAGCCTGATCACGGCGGCCGGCGTCGTCACGGCCAGTCTCTCGGGAAGCTCCGGCAAAAGCAGCCGCGCCTGCTCTGCAAACCAGCGATCGACCGTCCTTACCCGAACATCCTTCATCCCAAGTTCTTCGAGTATGGATCCGGTCAACCGCACCAGGCCCTCTTCGGGAACGATCACGATCATCTTCTTCGCGGCGAAGCGTTCGGGATCGTGGTAGGCGAGATAGGCCAACCGATGTAGGGCCACCGTCGTCTTCCCGCAGCCGGCCCCGCCAAGAATCAGGAGCGGACGGGAAGCATCGAGGGTGAGCGCTTCGTATTGCCGCTCATCGAGTAGCGAGGAGATCAGCGGCAGTTTTTCGCCGGAGCGCCCCGTGCCAATCACTCGCTTGGCGAGCGCCCCGCCCTCGCCGCCTTCGAGTTTCGGCCTTTGTCCAGAATCGTCCAACGCCCAAACGCCCTTACCATCGCACCGCAAGGTCGTTTCAGGCGTTTGGATCTGAACGAGTTCCCCACCGTCGAAGGCCAGGATCCGCCTCTTGTGAAGAATCCCTTCCACCCAACGGTCCGGGTATTGCTGTTCGTAGTCGTCTCCTTCCGCGTAGTGGAAAAAGACTTCCGCGACCGGGGCCGCTCGCCAATCGACGATCACAACACCCCGCATGCTGTCGATGAAGCTGACTTGCCCGAGCAGGACATCGCGCATTCCCCGATCGGACTCCAACTGCATATGGGCAAAGTAGGGTTGGTCGAGATCGGGCAACTGCAGATGACGCGAGCTCACGCTCGCCGACCGAACGCGTTGGACCTCCGCCGCGATCGCTGCCAGATCATCCGGTTTCGCCTCCGATAGATCATCACCCAATGACGCTATGCGACGCCGCGCGAATTCCGATCGATCGCGAATCCCCACTCGCCCCGCTGCCGCTGCAACGGCCTCCCGGACCGCCGCCAACAAGCGTTCTTCCTCCCTAACAATGAGACGCTCGTCTTCGTTCATGGATTCCAAATAGTCCGATTCCAAGCAGCACCCTCTCGTCAGCACCACGAATGCGAAGCCCATCGCGGTCGCGGCACAGACTCTTAGATACGACAACTGAGCGTTCGATCAAGACTCGAATTTGAACCGCTGATGTGCGATCATTTCACTGTCGAATCGAGCCCTTCGACCCGACCCGGCCGATCGATTCACATCTGGTTCGCCTTCGGCAAGGCCTTTCGCCCACTCCTGCAGAGGCGCTTGCCTGCAGAGGCGCTTGGAAGCGAATCCAATGATCGGCCACGAATTTCGCAAATCAGGGAAGGCAGGTTTCGGGAAGCGCTAGCCGATAGAGCTTCGCCGCATTCTCGTGGGTGATCATGCGAATCTCCTCGACCGGCAGATCGCCGAGGATCTTGTCGATCACCAGCTGAGTGTCTGGCCACGTGCCGTCGCCATGGGGATAGTCTGACTCGAAGAGAATATTCTCGACGCCGATCGCGTGGCGAGTCGAGATCGTCGAAGGGTCATCGATCATGCAGAACCAGAAATTTCTCCGCAGCACCTCGGAGGGTGAGTTCTTCGGATCGGGCCAACTCGCTCCGTAGCCGGAGCGCGCCATGATGTTGTCGAGGCGGTCGATCAAACCGGCCACCCAGGCGATGCCCCCCTCGGACATGGCGATCTGGAGTTCCGGGTATTTCGCAGGCCACCCGCTCCACAGCCATTCTGCACACGAATCAAAGGCCATCGACTGAAAGAGCGTCGAGCCCAATTCGAGCATCGGCGCACCGGGCGCCATCGACGGAAAGCCGGACGATCCGACATGTAGATTGAGCACGGTCCCGGTGTCCGCACAAGCGCGAATGATCGGCTCCCAATGCCCATCGAAGACCGCGGGCAAGCCCTGCTTATGCGGCTGTTCGGGAAGTGTGACGGCGGTGAACCCACGCCGTGCGTTGCGCCTGATTTCTTCGGCGCCTTTTTCGGCATCAGCCAGAAACGTGATGCCTAAGGGTACGATCCGATCGGGATAGGGCGAATGCCATTCCTCGAAGAGCCAGTCGTTCCAGGCCCGCACGCAGGCCAGGCCGAGTTCGGGATCCTTGGCCTCAGAAAAAAGCGTCCCACCGAAGCCGGTGACGCCGGAGGGGAAATTGACCGATCCCCAGATGCCACCAATGTCCATATCCTTGATTCGATCATCGATCTTCCAACAACCGGGGCGAATTTCCGAGAAGCGCGCGGGCTCCAGGCGATGATCCTCCTTGGGCCGACCGGCGACACACATGAAGCCAACCTGGGAATAGGGTGTGCCCTCGAAGGACCAGACCTCGAATCCCTCTTCGGTCTCGATGATCTTCGGTGCGCGCTCTTGGAGTTTTTGCGGAAGACGTCCAACGAAGGTGTGGGGCGGCTCGACGAGATGGTCATCGACAGAGATGAACGTGTATTTCACTTCGCGGGGTTCGGGATCTGGTAGGAGCGGACGGGAAGCTGGACGACGAACGCCCAGTTTTACAACACGAGTCATTTTGAGTCCTCCGAAATGAAACGCTACCGCCCATGACCCCGGTCATGCCATGGCGGCCAAACTGAGGGCAAAGGGATGACCAGGGAATGGCCAGGGGGAGTCGAGCGATTCTGTTAGCATCTCACTTCTCGAAGAGGAGGCCGCGTGACCCGTCATTCTGAAATTCTCTCTACTGAATCGATCGCCAAGGATCTCATTCGGCTGCCCTCGCAACCCGAAGACCTTTCGTGGCCGACGGAACAATGGCCGCGGGCGGAAGCAAGCCCTGAAATCGTTGCACAGGCCGATTCCCTATTCGCGCTCGAAGCGGATCAGGGATTTACCTACGCGCTGCTCGTCGTCCGCGAAGGAAGATTGATCTACGAACGGTACGATGCGGGAGCCAACGCGATCTACATGCAATACTCGTGGTCGATGGCCAAGAGCGTCGTCCA
>CAZMFM010000027.1:0-42723 GCA_964565565.1 uncultured Spirochaetaceae bacterium
TGCTTTGCCGAAGCTCGGTAGCGAAAATTTCATCCCGAGAATTCCCTCCGCGACTCAATGGCCGTGTTCCCCTGTTCATCCGAACCAACGATCGCGCCAAAGACGCGGTCCTTGTCCGTCACTCTGAGACCCAGAGCGAGTAAAATCTTGCGCTTCGTATCCAGCCGACACGGTCGGCCCGCCTCGACGCGATCGATCGTCAGAGTCGAGAGACCAGCCTTCCGGGCGAGTTCTGCCTTGCTCATCATGAGGTTCTCTCGGAACCGCTGAACCTGATTACTGCCCACCAATCTTCCTCCGCGACCCACCGACTTTGATCGGGTCCGACTCTTGCCGTATCGGACCGGAGATTCAGGGACTTGAGGCACCTCCGCGCGTCTTCGTTGTGCGGCGGATCACATCTAATGCGCGTGCAAGCGTTCTGCAGAATCCTGGACCGTTTGTGGTGAAAAAGCAGCACGCAAATTCTTTCATTCCTTGCCCCAACGAGCCGATGAGTTGCCTGAAGCGCCATTCGATTCCCAGACAGGGCCGATCCGTAGGCGTTGATGAGTATGGAACTGGAGGTGTGGGTGTTCGGTCGCATCTTGATCGTCGACGATGATGAAGCGCTGAGAGAAAGCCTGGGATTGCTGCTCTCGGCGGAGGGCTACTCCGTCCTCGCGGCCGATTGCGGCGAATCAGCCCTCGAGCTGATCGAGCAATCCCCAGTCGACGCGGTGTTATGCGACCTGCGAATGCCAGGAATCGATGGCTTCGACCTCATGCCGCAGATCGCCCGCCTGCTTCCCGGCATACCGATCATCTTGATGTCGGCCCATGGCACCGAAGATCTCGCGGTAGAGGCCATCAAGCGCGGCGCATACGACTATCTGGCCAAGCCATTCCAGCCAGCCGAAGTTCGACTCACGCTCTTGAAGGCACACGAGCGAGAAGAGTTACGCCGCAAACACACCCTTCTCGAGCGTGATATCACGCGGACCATTGGTGAACGCGCAATCGTGGCCGCCTCGGATGGCATGATCGCGCTGTTGGAACTCCTGGAGCGGACCGCCGCCTATAAATCAACCGTGCTCGTGACCGGAGAGAGCGGAACCGGCAAGGAAGTCATTGCACGAGCCATTCACGCGCAGTCCCCGCGCAGAAATGCGCCCTTCGTCGCGATCAATTGCGGCGCAATTCCCGAGAATCTCCTCGAGAGCGAACTTTTCGGTCATGTGAAGGGCGCGTTCACCGGGGCGAGCCGCGCCAAACGAGGCCTCTTCGCTGAAGCCGACAAGGGCACCCTCTTCCTCGACGAAATCGCCGAGATGCCCTCTTCGCTCCAGGTCAAGCTCTTGCGAGCCATCCAGGAAGAGGAGATCCGACCGGTCGGCGAAACGAAATCCCAACAGATCGACGTCCGAGTCATCGCGGCGACGGCCCGGAATCTCGAAGCCGAAATCGCCTCTGGGCGCTTCCGCGAAGATCTCTTCTACCGACTCAATGTCGTGCGACTCGAAGTGCCGGCCCTTCGGCAACGGCGTCAAGACATTCCACTACTCGTCGACCATTTCTTGTCACGCCTGCGGAACGAACTCGGGAAAAACGTACGCAGCGTCTCGGACGAAGCCCTCGACCTGCTCGTTGCCTATCGCTGGCCGGGCAACGTACGCGAACTCGAAAACATGATCGAACGCGCAATGATTCTGACCGACGGCGACAGTATCGAGGTCGCGGCACTCCCACCCGCAATCCAAGCCGCGATCGGCGGCTCACCAACGCTGGCATCCGCACAGGCCGAATCCGCTGACAGCCACGAGTCGTTCTCGCTCAAACCCGCTCGTCAAGCCTTCGAAGCTGGGCTGATTCGCCGCGCGCTCGCCAAGACCAATGGCAACCGCACACACGCGGCCAGACTGCTCGAAATCAGCCATCGGGCCTTGCTCTACAAGATCAAGGACTACGGAATTCGCGACTAGCCAAGATCAGTCCGAGCACTCACGGTCGAGTCGGCCTGCCGCCCTTCGTCCGAGCGCGTCAACAAGAAGTCGAAGCGCGCACCACCGAGCGCTGACGCTTCCCCGCTCAACTCGACGCTGCCCCCCATCTCCTCTGCGAGGCGTCTGGCATTGGCGAGGCCGAGGCCGGTCCCCTCACCGGGCGCCTTCGTCGTAAAGAAGGGATCGAAGATTCGTTGTGGGTCCTCGAGGCGGATGCCAGGGCCCGAATCGAGCACCCGACAGACGATCGAATCCGCACGGAGCGAGGATGCCCGCCCGTCTTGCGACTCGCCAGCTCGGTGTCGAAGAACCGTCGACGCAATCTCGAATCGAATGCGTTTCGTCGAACATTCTTTCATCGCGAAGGCGGCATTCAAGGCCAGGTTGAGCAATATCTGCGAAGCGATGCTGGCATCGCCCAGGGCCTGCCCGATGTCGTCCTCGACATCGACGTCGAACTCAATCTCCGCAAATTCCTGTTGAGCAGAAATCAGGTCGACCACCTGCCGCGCGATGCTCTCAATTTCGAACGGCCTACGCTCGATCTCCGGAGGCCGAGAAAAATCGAGGAGCTGACGCAATATGACCCGTACGCGTTCGCCCTGTTCGCTTGCGCGATCCAAATAGCCGCGGGCTTGCTCGCCCAATCCCGAATCCCGCGAAGCAAGATCGAGGAATGCCAAGAGCGCACCCATCGGGTTGCCCACCTCGTGCGCAACGCCTGCAGCCAGACTGCCGACCATCGCCAGGCGTTCCGCCCGATCAAGCCCGTCTCGCGCCTGCAAGAGATTGGCATTCACCGCACGCAGCTCATGAACGGCCTTCTCGAGGGCACCGGTTCGGGCGGCGAGAGCACTCTGCATCTCATTGAAAGCGAGACCAAGCGCTTTGATCTCGCCAGCGCCCTCGACCGGCACGGCCCCCGAAAATTCACCTTCTCGAATTTCGTGCACCGCGCGCGACAGTCGATGAAGTGGGCCCACCACGCGACGCCGGAGGAGTGTGACCCCGAAGAGGCCGAAAATCAGGACATCAACAACGACTAGCAGCGTCAGGATCACACCGGAAACCGGTGCCTCGATCCGGCCGGCGATCGCAGTATTCGAGTGAGACTCTGGTGCAGCGAATCGCAGGGCAACCCAAGGCGCACCGGATTCGACGAGCACGACACCCTTTTCGATCGACTCCATCGCAAGCGAAAGCGTATCCGCGTCGAGCGAGGCCGTCGAGGCGTTGATCCCCGATGCCCGACCGCCTTGCTCGACTCGCCACCAGAGCGCGCCGTCGCTCGGCACGATCGCAAATCTCGATGTCTCGACCTGGGCAGCAAAGCCCCGTCCGAGCACGTCGTGCAGACTTTCGATTCGTGCGTGATTGATCTCGAGAAAGACCGCGGCGAGCAGAACGGTGCCTGTGATCATGACGAGCGCCAACGAGGTCAGGACCTCGGCCTGAACGCCTTGCCGCAAGCCCACCGTTCAGCCCTCTCGCTTCGGGTCCTCGAGTCCCAACTTCTCGACCCGGTATCTGAAGGAACGAAACGAAATCCCCAACAGGCGCGCCGCTCTCTTCTTCACGCCACCCGTGAGCGAGAGTGCCTCGCGAAGCAGGGAACGCTCATAGTCCGAAACAAGGGCTTCAAGACTAACGCCCTCCTCCGTCACGCGAGCTTCCTGCTTTATCTCGCGGGCTTCGGTCACGCTGGTCGGAAGCAGCTCGCGCCGGATGATCGGCTCCCTCGTCAAAGCAACCGCCCGTTCAATCAGGTTCTCGAGCTCACGGACATTGCCCGGAAAGGCATAGCCGGCCAAGATTTCATAGACCTCGTCGTCCATGCCCTCCACTCGCTTCCCAAGGTCTTCCGCAAAGTTGCGAATGAAATGCTGGGCAAGGAGTGGAATATCTTCCAGCCGGTCGCGGAGAGGCGGCAAGGTCAGTTGAATCACATTGAGTCGGTAGTAGACGTCTTCGCGGAAGCGACCGGCAGCGACCTCTTCTTCCAAGCGTCGATTGGTGGCCGATACGATCCGTACGTCGATCTTCCGATCGACGGTATCGCCGACGCGCCGAACCGATCGTTCTTGAAGCGCGCGCAAGAGCTTGACCTGAAGAGGTTGAGACAGCTCCCCGATTTCATCGAGAAAGAGCGTGCCGCCGTTGGCTGCTTCGAAGAGCCCTTCCTTCGTCTGCACCGCCCCGGTAAAGGCGCCCTTTACATGACCAAAGAGTTCGCTCTCGAGAAGGTTCTCCGGAATCGCGCCGCAGTTGATGGCGACGAAGGGTTGATCGGCGCGGTCACTCTGCTCATGAATCGCGCGCGCGACGAGTTCTTTTCCGGTCCCACTCTCCCCCGCAACGAGGATATTCGTCTTGGTCTCGGCGACCTGTGCAATCAGATCGAAGACCGCCTGCATCGGAGCACTATGACCAATGATGTTGCGGTCGCGTGATTGGGTTCTCAGTTCCCGTCGTAGCCGTCGATTCTCGTTCGAAAGGAGTTTCTTTTCGAGCGCCTTCGCGATCACGATTCGCAGCTCATCGACCTTGAAAGGCTTCGTCAGATAGTCGTAGGCGCCTTCTTTCATGGCCGAGATGGCGCTGTCCGTTGTGCCAAAGGCCGTCACCACGATCAGAATCGTCTCGGGCGAGACCTCACGTGCCGCCAAGAGGAGATCAAGTCCGGTCTTCTCCGGCATCTGCATATCCGTGATGACGAGATCGATTTCATCGGACTCGAGGTGCAGCAGCGCAGTGTCGACATCGGCGGCGGTCACCACCTCATAACCCTCGCGGCGCAAGAATATCTCGAGAAATTCCCGCATACTCTGCTCATCATCGACGACAAGAATTCGGGCTATTCGATCGCTCATGATTCAGCCTCTGCACAGCCAAGGGTCACCCGGAAACAGGCTCCTCCGAGTTTCCCGGGCACGGCCTCGATGACACCACCATGCTGTTCCACAATTCGTCGCACCGTCGCCAACCCCAATCCTGTCCCGTCCCGCTTCGTGGTGAAGAAGGGCTCGAATATCATCGGCCACGCATCCTTCTCGATGCCCGGCCCGGAATCCTCAACCTCAATCAACGCCGTCCGTTCCGGAAGCGGATCGCGCTCGGGACTCTCACCCTGTTCGTTACGGCGCGTAGGCAGGTGGTCTTGAGCGCCGTCGCTTGGGATTCGGCTGACGCGCACCGACAGCTGGCCAACCCCATTCATCGCTTCCCGGGCGTTGTTCCAGAGATTCCAGATCGCGGCCTTCAGTTGCGACGGGTCAGCGGTCACCAAGAGCTCCGGATCGAGATCGAGTGAGACTTCCACCGCGTCGTCGCATTGCGACTCGCTGATCTCGGCAATTTCTTGAACCAGCTGTGCGAGGAGCACCGGTTCCGGCTTGATCGGCGCCGGACGCGAATAGCGCAGAAAATCGCTGATCAATTGGTTCAGCCGATCGACTTCACGCACGACGATTTCCATCAAACGCTTCTGCTCAGGGTCCGTATCCCCGGGACCAGAGCCCCCTTTGAGGAGTTGTACGGAGCCGGAGATCGACGCGAGTGGATTGCGAATCTCGTGGGCCATTCGTGCAGCCATCTCACCCACGGCCGCCAGACGCTCCGATTGCCGCAACTCCAATTCCATCGAAACGACATCCGTCACGTCCTGAAAAATCACGACGTGGCCGACCTCACTTCCCTTCTCGTCTCGAAGCTTCGACGCCGAAAGCCCGAGGAACAATTCATCGCCACGAAGATTTTCGTACGCAATTCGCTCTCGGCCGACGGTGCCATTGCTCGACACATCCGTTTTGGCGGCCGCCAATATTCCGGAGGCGCCTGGAATGATTTCGTCGAGCCGACGACCGGATGCGTCCAGAGAGCGAACGCCTGTTATTCGCTCAGCCTCGGGATTGAAGGACGTCACCTGCCCGTGCTCGTTGGTGGTAATCAACCCGCTGCCAATACTCTCGACCGTTCTGAGATGAAGATCTCGCAGTCGCTGAAGATCCGTCGTTCGACGATCCAGCGCTGCACCGGTTCTGCGAAGCTCCGCCGCCAATGAGTTGGCCAGCATGCCCAGGACCAGTAGTGCGCCCGCATAGAACCCCCAGTAGGCGCCGAGCACCGCTACAGGAAGGCCGCGCCCAGGCCCTCCGATCGTCGGCAGCCAGCCAAATTCGGTCCCGAAAAGGACGAAGCCATAGCCGGCGGCCGCGAGCCCCGAGGTCAGGACGACGCCGTTGCGGTCCAGAAAGAGCGCGCCATAGAGCACGACCAGGGCGTAGAGAAAGGTGAAGACAGAGTCCCCACCGCCTGAGAAGTAGACCAATGCGGTCACGATCGTCAGATCGATGACCACCTGAGCCGTCGCAAAGCGGACGGGATTGATCGTCCGGGAGACTCTCAAGGCGGAAATGACCGTGGCCAGGAATGCGCCGGCCGCCGTCCAATAGACGCCCTGGATCCCCGCACCGGCCTCGAAAGTCTGGATGCGATTGAGTGCCACGGCCAGGCCAAGGCTCAGGCCCGCAAGCAAAAGCCGCGCGCCAATCAGCCAGCCCAGCTCCCTTCGCGCCTTCGCGTCGACGCGCTCTTCCCCTCCGAGAATCACGTCGTTACCCGCCAAATCGAATTCCTCGATAGTTTGCAGAGAGAGGTCGTCAGGTCTCAGTGAATGCTGTCGGCAATCGTGAAAATCGGCAGATACATGGCAATCAAGATCGTACCGATCGAGCCGCCCATGAAGACCATCATGATTGGCTCGAGCATCGCCGTGAGCGCGCCGACCGCAGAGTCCACTTCATCATCGTAGAAGTCGGCGATCTTGTTCAACATGACTTCCATCGAGCCCGTTTCCTCACCGACCGCAATCATCTGAACCATCATTCCGGGAAAGACCTTCGACTGTTGGAGCGGCTCGGCGATCGTCTTGCCCTCAGAGATCGATTTTCGAGTCGCCTGCAATTCTTCCTCGATGATCATGTTGCCAGCCGTCTTCGCGACGATGTCGAGGCCGTCGAGAATCGGCACACCACTCGAGATCATCGTGCCCAGCGTTCGCGTAAAGCGGGCCACAGCGACCTTCTTGATGATATTCCCGAAGATCGGCAGATGAATCGCGAGCAGATCCGTGTTGTAGTGGAAAGCGAGACTCCGCGAACGCGCCTGACCGAACGCCGTAAAGAACGCAAAGGTGCCCACCATCAGATAAACGATATAGGCCTGAAGCCAATTACTCAGCGCGATCACCATCTGCGTCGGGCCCGGCAAAGTTCCGCCAAAATCCGAAAACATCTGTTCAAAGACCGGGATCACCTTCACGAGCAGGAGAACGATACAAGCGATCGCGATCGTCGAAACGGTCGCCGGGTAGACCATGGCGCCCTTCAATTGCTTGCGAAGCTTCTCCGCCTTCTCGAGCTGAATGGCCAATCGGTTGAGAATCGTGTCGAGAATACCGCCCACCTCGCCTGCCGCGACAAGGTTCACGAAAAGCGCATCGAAGACCTTGGGATGCTTGCCGAGCGCCTCGGCGAAGGTCGAACCCGACTCGACGTCATGCTTGACGGCGCGCAGTACGCCTTTCATCGTTGGATTTTCCTGTTGATCTCCCAGGATTTGGAGACACTGAACCAGAGGCAACCCGGCGTCGATCATCACTGCGAATTGACGCGTAAAAACGACGAGATCCTTGATCGTGACCTTGGGCGCCAAGAAGGGAAAGATCTCGGAAAGGTCTTTCGGCTTCTCTTTCACCTTGCCCGGAGCGAGCCCCATGTTCTTGAGATGGATGGCCACCGCGTCGACGGACGTGGCTTCCAACTCTCCTTTTCTCTTTTCGCCCGAACGCGTCTTCGCATTCCAAAGATAGAGCGCCATTTTTCAGTCTCCTCCGATCACGATCTAGCAAGGCTCCACGTGATCGATCATCCGTATTGCTTCAGGAAGGCTTGGGCCGACGTCCACCGGCCGCACCCATCGCGCCTGGTCCCTGATTGATGAGCTGCTGCAGTTCTTCGATATCCGGACTTCGCCCCTTGGCCGTTTCAAGATCGACCAGCCGCTTCGTCACGAGCGCGGCCAGGCTTTGGTTCATTGTCTGCATCCCGGACTTGCCCTGTCCAATCTGCATCTGCGAGTACATTTGATGGATCTTGTCGTCTCGCATGAGTGCTCGAATCGCCGTATTGGGCACCATCACTTCGAGTGCTAGTGCTCGGCCAGGTCCGTTCGCTCTGGGCAGCAAGGTCTGACACATCACCGCTTCCAGAACGAAGGACAATTGCTGGCGGATCTGAGATTGCTGATACGGCGGAAAGACATCGACGATTCGATTGATCGTCTGCACCGACGAGTTCGTGTGAAGGGTCGCGAAGGCGAGATGGCCGGTTTCGGCAACCGTGAGGGCAGCTTCGATCGTCTCGAGGTCACGCAGCTCGCCAATCAGGACCACGTCCGGATCCTGCCGCAAGATGTATTTCAGCGCGGCCTTGAAGGAGTCCGTATCGGAGCCGATCTCACGCTGATTGACGATGCAGCCCTTATGCGGGTGGAGATATTCGATGGGATCTTCGATCGTAACGATATGCTCGTTGCGTTCCATGTTGATTCGATCGATGATGCTGGCGAGGGTCGTCGACTTGCCGGATCCCGTTGGTCCCGTCACCAGAATCAAGCCGCGCGGCTTTTTCGAAAGCACTTCGACGATGGGCGGCAGATCCAATTCTTCAAAGGTCATGATCTTGAATGGGATCGCACGAAATGCGCCGGACACATTGCCACGCTGAACGAAGACGTTGCCTCTGAAACGCGACAGTTTCTGGACACTGAAGGAAAGATCGAGCTCGTTCGTTTCCTCGAAGCGATGCTTCTGAGCGTCGGTCAAGACTGAATAACAGAGCTGTTTGGTCTCCTGCGGCGACAAGGGTGGCATTTTTAATGGGTGGAGCTTGCCGTCGATTCGCAGTTGCGGCGGCGTGCCCGTCGTGATGTGAAGGTCGCTGGCGCCCTTCTCGATCATCGCCTTCAGGAGTTGATGCATGTTGGCCAAGCTACTTGCCCTCTCTTACGCCGCGTCCGAGGTGCTGACACGAAAGACCTCTGAGATCGTCGTGACGCCCTCGAGCATCATATTGAGTGCGCTCCGTCGCAGCGTGACCATGCCACCGCGGATCGCTTCGCGTTTGATCTCCGTACCCGAAGCTCCGTTGAGTACGAATTCCTTCAATTGCTCGGTCATGACCATGACTTCGTAGATCGCGACGCGACCCTTGAAGCCTGTGTCGGAGCAGTTGCTGCAGCCGGTGCCCTTCCTCGGCGTGAAGCTCTTGATCTCTTCCTCGGAAAGGCCTGCGTCGACAAGTTGCTGGGTCTCGACTTCCGGATCGTCGGCTACGCATTCTGTGCAGATTCGACGCCCGAGGCGCTGAGCCACGATGCAATTCACGGCGGAGGCAACCAGGAAGGGTTCGATGCCCATGTTCAAGAGACGATTGATCGTCGAGGGCGCGTCATTCGTATGAAGGGTCGAAAGCACCATATGGCCGGTCAACGCGGCCTTTACGGAGATCTCCGCGGTCTCGAAGTCACGAATCTCGCCAACCATGATGATGTCTGGGTCCTGACGGAGGAAGGAACGAAGCGCCGCGGCGAAGTTGAGTCCGATGTCTTCATGCATCTGGACCTGGTTGATGCCACCAAGGTTGAACTCGACGGGATCTTCGGCCGTCGAGAGATTCTCGCTGCTCTGATTGAGCTCCGACAGCGCCGAGTAGAGCGTCGTCGTTTTGCCGGAACCCGTAGGCCCCGTCACCAGAACCATGCCGAAGGGCAGATGGATCGATTCCTGGAAATCGTCGAGCTGGGCCTGCTCGAAGCCCAACTTGGTCATGTCGAGTTGCAGGTTGCTCTTGTCGAGGAGCCGAAGCACGATCTTCTCACCAAAGAGCGTCGGCAAGACCGAGACACGAAAATCCATCTCGCGCCCCTTGCCCATCTTCAACTTGATGCGTCCATCCTGCGGCAGTCGGCGCTCAGCGATATCGAGTTCCGACATGATCTTGACGCGCGAAGTCAGCGCGTTCTTGAGCTTGAGCGGTGGCTTCATGACCTCGTAGAGCACGCCATCGATCCGGTACCGCACACGAAAGGACTTCTCGTAGGGCTCGATGTGGATATCGGAGGCGCCCTTCTTGATCGCATCGGTCAGAATCAGGTTGACCAGCTTGACGACCGGGGCGTCCTCCGCCTCTCTGGCCATCGCATTGGCATCTTCTTCTTCTTCGCCGGACACGAAATCGATTCCGTCATCATCGAAGTCCGCCATGACGTCTTCGAGCAGGTCTTCGTCCGGCTCCGCGTAATACGTCTCGATGGCGGTGCGAATCGCATCTTCCGACGCGACGACCGGCTGGATGTTGTATCCGGTCAAGAACTTGATGTCGTCTAGAGCGAAAATGTTCGAGGGATCGGCCGTCGCAAGGATCAGGGTTGAACCGGCCCGATTGACGGGCACAACACCATGTTTGTTCGCAACGTCTTCGGGGATCAGCGCCAGGACTTCGGGTTCGATCGTGAAATCGTCGAGATTGATCGAGGGAACACCATATTGTTTCGCAACGAACTCGGTGAGTTCGTTCTCATCCATGAATCCCAGAGCGGTGATCTGCGCGCCAAGGCGCTTGCCTCCGGACGCGGCTTCTTCACGCGCCTTGAGCAACTGCTCAGACGAGAGCAGATTCTCCTTGACTAGCAGCTCACCGATGCGCTCGTTCAATGAAACCCCTCCCCGGCAGGACCTCCGAACGGCGCTAACGCGGTCGCAAGAGTCCTCAGGGTGCTCGCGCGTCCGTTCCGCTCCTGGCAAAACAAACGCAATCTCGCTGAGTTATCGGCGAAGATCGGCGTGAGCTTTACTCCTCTCGCGATTCAAGGGCGGATCATCGGGGGCGGATCGATCGGGAATACACCCCAGGTGGGCGGGAACCCGTCCTTTCGGCCGCCAGCGAGCGCTGGCGCATGCCGGAAGTGGCGTCTCTATCCTGGGCCAGACGAGTTCTAGAGCTGGAGTTGCTGCCGGGCGTGCTCGATATCGAGGGCAATTTGCGCACGCAATGCGTCCACGGAATCGAATTTGCGCTCCTCTCGGAGGCGTCCTTCGAAGCTCAGGTCGATCAGACAGCCGTAGAGATCCCCGGTGAAGTCGATGACATGCGCCTCCGCGACGAGGTCTCGACCGTCGTGAAAGGTCGGCCGAAAGCCCACATTCGTCACGACGGGCAGGGATTTCCCCTTCCACGGCGAGCCACCATCGAGGCAGCGAAGATGCCCGAAATAGACGCCGGGAGCCGGCAGGATCTCGGTCTCGGGCGCCAGGTTCGCGGTGGGGAAGCCGATCGTACGACCTCGCCGGTCCCCTTCTATGACTTGTCCCCGGGCGGAGAAGGGTCGACCGAGCAGGAGCGCAGCCTCCTCGACCTCGCCCTCCCCGAGCAGCTGTCGAATTCGCGTGGAATTCACATCTCGGCCTTCGACCTGGACCTCCGGTACGACGGTGACCGAAAAGCCTAGATGAGGTCCGCGCTCGGTCAGCAGACGCATCGAACCTTCGCGGTCTCGGCCGAAATGGAAGTCGTATCCGACGTAGACCTCGACCGGCCGGATACATTCATGAATATGATGATCAATGAATCGCGCCGAGCTGATTCGCGCGAATTCGAGATCGAAAGGCTCAGCGATGACCGCGTCGAGACCGAGGGACGCCAGCGTCTCAACCTTTTGGTCAAATGTATCGAGCAGGCGAAGATTGCCGCCGGATTGGAGAACACGACGCGGATGGGGCTCGAATGTGTAGAGGATTGACTCTCCCCCGAGTACCTTCGCCCGTGCGATCACTAGATCGAGGATCGCTTGATGGCCTAGATGCACGCCGTCGAAATTACCGAGCGTCAGGACCGGAGAGCGAAATGCCCGATTCAACTCTGAAATACCACGATAGATTTCCAAGAGTTTCCCTCGCCCGCTAGACTGATTGCTGTGCGGATCTTGTCGCACTACTTCGTTGCACGATATCTCGGCCTCTTTGCGACCGTCTTCGCAGCCGCGTGCCTGATCTTGTCGACGATCGAACTCGTGCTGAACTTCGATGACCTATCGGCGTCGGCCTCATCCCAGCCTTCAATCCCAGAGACGGCGTCGGCCTCAACCACCGCGATCATCCCCTACACGCCCAACACGCCCAGCACCTCGAACGCCTCCACCCATCCACCCGATTCCGTCGCGTCGACCGCCTCGGCCATCGCGAACTCGGTCGGCGACGGGGTATTCAATCTCGCGTACGCACTCGGGGTCCGATTGGCCTCCTACTACCTGAACGACGTCATCCCGATCGCGAGCTTTCTGGCCGTTTTCATCACTTTCGCCTGGGCAGGCCGTTCCATGGAGCTGGTCGGGATTCAAGCGGGCGGGATCCGCTTGATCCGGGTCATCATTCCCGTGTTCGTCGCTGCCCTGATCCTATCGTTTGCCACGGCCATTCTCCACGAAACCGTGATCCGGCGAAGCCAGCAGATCTCGTTCGGCCAGCACGAGGGCGACCATCGTCAACCTGATTTTGGCCGAAAGGCGTTCTGGTACCACCGTGCCGGAACGATCACGAATATCTCATTTGCGGATCCCACGACACGAACCCTCCACGGCGTCGAGATCTTCGAACGGGGCCCGAAGGGCGCGATCACGCATGTGACTCGGGCAGAAGTCGTTCAGATCGCAGATGACGGCGTCTGGCATCTGCGAAACGCAGCGATCTGGACCTTCGATCCACGCAATCCCAGCGCGGCGACGAAACTCGAGAAGCATGCTTCATTGACACTCGATCTCGATTCGATGGGTGGGGATGCTTTCTTACGCGCAGATCCCGTCCACCTGCCCCTTGCTGCACTCGCCGACTATCTCGAAGGGAATCCGGCTAGCACCCCTTCCAGACTTCGCGCGCTCCGCGTTCGATACCATGAACGCGTCGCGAGCCCGTGGTTGGTCGCAGTCTTCGGCTGGCTGGCCTTGCCCTTTGCGCTGCGAGTCGACGAACGAGGTCGATTCGGTCTACCCGCGGCTGCCGCCGTCGCCGCGCTCAGCGGGTTCTTTCTCCTCCGCAGCGCCGGCGAGTCGCTTGCCCAGCAGGAATTGGTTCCGGTGGGCCTGACGCCTTGGCTCGCGATCGGATTCGTCCTGCTCGGATCAACCGTGGCCCTTCGCAAGCATCTCTTCTAGTCCCTCGTGATCATCGACGGATGCGCCGATGACCTGGCACGTCATTCGGAGACCTGAACGGCCTAGCGCGCGGATACCGCCGGCTTCGGATCGAGATATTTGAAGAACTCGTGATCCGGTGGCGCAATGATCGTCGTCCCGTCGCCTAACGTCTTTCGATAGGCAGCCAGACTCCGCACAAAGGAATAGAATTCCGGATCTCGCCCATAGGCGTCAGCATAGATCCGAGCCGCTGCGGCATCCCCCTCGCCGCGCAATACCTCGGAATCCGCATTGGCCTGTGCGACCATTTCCCGCGCCGCACGATCCGCTTTGGCCCGAATCTCCCGGGCCTCGCGCTCACCGACCGCGCGCTTTTGCCTCGAAATTGCCCTGCGTTGCTCCCGCATCTGCTCGAAGGTGGCGTTTTCGGTTGGCAGGGGAAGTTCCGTCCGATTGATTCGAACATCGACGACCCGTACACCGTTCGATTCGAGTTCCACTGTCGCTTCATCAGGAAGGGAGTCCAGGGCCTCGTCGCGTGCCAGCAATTCGGCCATCGTCAGGGTGCCCACAGCGTCGCCGACCAGGGAACCAACCGTCCTCTGAATCCGCTTTTTTGCCTCTCCGACGCCCTTCGGAAAGGTTCTTCGGAACTCAAGTGGCGAAGCGATCTGCCAGAGAACGTAATAGTCGATGATCAGCCGTTCGTTCTCCGCAATCTCGACCTCAGTGGCTGCTGCATCGAGATATTGAATTTTCTTGTCGAAGACCTGCACCTCGTCGACGAAGGGAATCCGAAGATTGTTCCAGCCCGCGAAGCCCGGTTCCGTCAATTCGGCGACCGGATTGCCGAGGCGAAGAATCAAGCGATATTCGTCGGCGCGATTGATCACGATCGGTCCGCGATCAATCTCCGCGAGCCACAAGAGTCCAACGACAAACGCACCCAGCACAATCGGGATAGAAAGAAACCTCATTGATTCGCCCCAACCGAAGGTGTGCGATTCCGAAGTGGCAGCACGGGCAGCATGTTGACCGTATTGGGCTCAATGATCATCTTCTCGATCCCCGGCAGGATTTCCTCCATCGTTTCGAGATAGAGACGCCGTCGCGTGACTTCCGGAGCATTCTGGTACTCCGTGAGTAACGCAACAAAGCGCGTCGCCTCGCCCCGGGCCTCAATGATTCGAGCGCGTTTGAAGGCCTCGGCCTGCTCACTGATCTCCGCGACCTCGGATCGCGCGCGTTCCAAGATTTCCTGCGCATCGCCTCGCGCTTCGAGGGAGGAACGCTTCTCGTCCTGCCCCGCACTCACGACATCCGCGAAGGCCTCTCGCACAGCCGCAGGGGCCTGAGGCTTTTCGAGATTGATCCGGCCAATTTCGAATGCGGACTTATGACCCACATCTTCGAGATAGGACGCCAACATCGTCTCGAGCAACGTTCGGGCTTCACGCTCGATATCGCTTCGATCCTGGGAGAGCACGTCATCGATCGTCTTCTTTCCGATCACGGTCCGCATCGCCGCTTCCGTCGCATCGTGCAGCACACTGTCCGGCGCGGCCAAGGCGAATCGAAAGGCATAGGCATTGCCGACCTTGTACTGCAATTCGTAGGCGACGTTGACGATGTTCCCGTCGCCCGTCTGGACCGCATCGCGCCGAATACCCTTGGCAATCGCCCGCTCTTCCGCGTCTACGGGAACGCCGGGGGTCGAACGGGTCGGCTGGATACCAAAGGATTGAGTGCGCAACTCACTCGTATTCACGACCTCGTGAAATTCGAGTGGCGGAGGCAGATGCCATCCAAGACCTTCGATCGACTGCGTTCGGTCGAAGACACCGAGTCGGAGGATGACCGCCGACTCTCCTGGCTCCAATCGATAGACGCCCTGCGAGGCCCAACCGAGAAGAATGGCCAGAGAGGCGATCAACACCAGGGTGTTGATGATTGTTCGCGTGACACCGCCTCCGGCCCTCTCGGCCGCGCCCGGCTCATGATCTTTTGCCAATTACGCGTCCCCAGCTTCGCCGTCGGAGGATTTTGCGGGGGGAGCCGTACCGCCGAGTTGCTCGTAGAACGGACGCATCAAATCGATCGGCACCGGGAAGATCGTAGTCGAACTCTTGTCCCCACCCGCGATCTCAGCCAGCGTCTGCAAATAACGCAGCTGAAGCGCCATCGGCTCGGTCGAGAGCGTCTGGGCGGCATCCGCGAGTCGTTGCGCCGCCTGGAATTCAGCGTCAGCAAGCGTCACCTTCGCACGCTTCTCTCGTTCCGCCTCGGCTTGCTTCGCCATCACACGCTGCATCTCCTGCGGCAAATCGATCTGCTTGAGTTCGACTGAACGAACCTTGACGCCCCAGGGCTCGGTCTGAAGATCAATGATCTCCTGAAGCTGCAGATTGATTCGCTCCCGGTCCGCGAGCAACTCGTCGAGTTCAGCCTGACCACACACACTGCGAAGCGTCGTTTGCGCAAGCTGCGAAGTACCGTAGAGGTAGTTCTCGACTTGGATCACCGCCTTCTCTGGGTGCAGAACACGGAAGTAGAGCACGGCGTTGACTTTGACGGATACGTTGTCGCGGGTAATGACCTCTTGCGCAGGCACATCCATCACGATCTCACGTAGACCAATGCGAACCATACGATCGACGCCAGGAATGATCCAGCGAAGTCCAGCCGTACGGACGCCGGCGAATCGACCCAGGCGAAAAACGACGCCCCGTTCGTACTCCGGCAGAATGCGCACACCCAGTACGCCCAAAACAATCACGAATGCCAAAAAGATGAGGATCGCGAGCAACTTCCCCTCCCTAAATCAGTTCGTCGAGCGACGCAACCTGGTCACGCGCCCTAACGAATCGCAGCCGCGCGCTTCACGCGCAGCGTCAGTCCTTGAATCCCGAGCACTTCAACGGAATCCCCTGCGCGAATGACTTCGTCCGCAACACTGTTCCAATACTCGCCCCGAATGAAAACCTTTCCATTCGGATCGATCGTCTTTTCACACTGGCCGATCAGCCCAATCATCTCATCCACACCGGCCGTCTGTCCCGAATTGAAAGTCCGGCTGAGACTGTAGACGATAAATAGACCGAGAACCGTCATCGCCGCAGCGATCGGCACCAACACTTCCCAGAAAGAGACGGTGAGATCAGACAGCTCCGGGCGATCGAAAACCATCGTTCCCCCGATCAAGAAACACGTCAACCCCGCGGCAAAGAGCACGCCAAAGGAAGTGATGAATAGTTCCGCGATCAGCAGCCCCACCCCCAACAGGACCAGGAGAACACCGATCCAGGAGAAGGGAAGGATCTGAAGCGCGAAACCGAGCAAGATGAAAGCGACGACGCCGGTCACACCGGGGACGATCATGCCCGGGCTCTGGAATTCCATATAGAGCCCGAGCGCCCCGATCGCGAGGAGCAATGTGGCGACGTTGGGGTCCGACAGAAAATTGAAGATCGACTGAAGCAGGGTCATCTCGATTCGCACGATCGAACTTTGCGCGACGTCCATCTCGTGCTCCACATCGTTGATCGTCACGATCCGACCGGCAACCTTCGTCAGCAGATCCTCCCGACTCGAGGCGATCAGGTCGACAACGTTGAGCTCAAGTGCTTCCTCGGCGGTCACGGCCACTGAGTTCCGAACCGCCTCACCGGCCCACTCCACATTGCGGTTTCGCTGCTTCGCGATCGATTCGACATAGGCGGCTAGATAGTTCTCGATCTTTTGCTCGATCACGGCCTTCGCCGGTTTTTCCCCGTCTTTCTGCTGCCCAGCGGGCGCAGGCGCCGATCCGCCGCCAAAGAGGCTCACCGGATGCGCCGCCCCGATGCTCGTCCCCGGCATCATGGCCGCAACATTCGCCGCCAACGTGATGAAAGTGCCTGCGGACGTGGCTGAGGCGCCACGCGGCGTGACGAATACGATCGTCGGGACCGTCGAGTTCAACATCGCCTTGATGATGTCCTGGGTCGCCGAGACCAATCCGCCAGGTGTGTCCAATTCGATCAACACCGCTGCGCCCTGCTCATCTTCAGCACGCTCGATCGCCGAGATCAGGTAGTCCGCACTGGCAGGATTGATCGAACCATCGATCGTGACGACGAAGATCTCGCCGGCGGATGCGGTCGTATTGATCCCCAACCCCAGAACAGAAGCAAACAGCAACACGGCGAGCGCCCGCATCAGTCCATGCGTCGAATGCCAGGCTCGGGATCCAGAACGTCTGCGCGTAGAGATCATCGCGACGCCCGCAATTTCGTCACCCGATCGAAGAGCTCCGCAGCCACACCCGATTTCGGCCCGAGAGACAATTCTTCGACCTCACCGTTCGGCCAAACGAAATGGACGGCATTCTCGTCGACGTCGAAGCCAGCGTCCGCTCGCGAAATATCGTTTGCAACGATCAGATCACATCCCTTTCGAAGCAGCTTGCGCTGGGCAGCGGCAATCACGTCGTGACTCTCCGCCGCGAAGCCCACGATTGTACGATCGCCCTTTCGTGCGCTGATCTCCGCAAGAATATCTGGATTCTGGATGAACTCCAGGACCATCCGACCGTCGTCTCCAAGATCCTCTTTCTTGATCTTTCGTTCGATCAACTCGGCAGGACGAAAATCCGCCACCGCCGCCGCTTTGATCACGATGGACGCCTCTTCGAATTCGCCGAAGACGGCGTCCCGCATCTCGAGTGCAGTGCCCACGTCGATCCGTCGAACGCCAGCCGGTGTGGACAGTCCGGTCGGGCCAGCGATCAAGACGACGACCGCACCCCGCCGCGCGGCTTCCGCCGCAATCGCAAATCCCATCTTTCCGGAAGAGCGATTCGTGATGGAACGAACGGCATCAATCGGCTCGACGGTCCCGCCCGCCGTCACCACGACACGTTCCCCGGTCAAGGTCTTGGGCGCGAGCAGCGCATCCGCCGCCTCGACCAACTCAGCCGGATCACTCATCCGCCCCTGGCCCTCCCAGCCACAAGCCAACTCCCCAGACTCGGGCCCTACGAAGGCCACCCCGCGTGCGCGCAACTCTTCGAGATTCGCTTGCGTCGCCGGGTGATTCCACATGTTGACGTTCATCGCCGGCGCAACCAGCACCGGCGCGCGTGTCGCGAGCAGAACGGCTGTCACGAGATCATCTGCCAGGCCGTGGGCCATCTTGGCCAGTAAATTCGCGGTACACGGCGCAACCAGGATCAGGTCTGCCCAATCCGCGAGACCAATATGATCGATCTCGCCCTCTTCCCCGGCATCAAAAAGATCCTGACGAACGGAGTGACCGGAAACCGCTTGCAAGGAAAGCGGCGCAACGAAGCGAAGGGCTTCCGGAGTCAAGGCACAGCGGACGTCGTGCCCGACTCGTCGCAAGGCTCGAACGATTTCGGGTGCCTTGTAGGCAGCGATTCCTCCCGAAACCGCAAGCAATATTCGGCGCGGATCCTTCACGGTCCGTCCTCCCAGGACTCAGCCTGCTCTCACGATTGTTGTGGATGGAGCCAGCTGAGGATACCCGTTTGATGAGCTTCGAGCCAATTCGAAGCGGCTTTCGAGCCGTTCGACGTTAGCCGTCCTTCGAAGCACGCCCCTGTCGTGACGTCACGAAGTCTATTCGACGGTCCAGGGTGGCTACGAGCGCTCATTTCTAGTCGCGCAGCTTTCGTTTGAGTGCTTCCGCAACGACCGCCGGCACGAACTCGTCGATGCTCGCGCCGAATCGAACCAGTTCTTTCAGACGGGAAGAGCTGACGTAAAGGTACTCTTGACTCGTCATGAAGAACACGATTTCGACCTTGGGCGCGAGATGCTTGTTCATCAGGGCCATTTCGAACTCGTATTCGAAATCCGACATCATCCGTAGGCCACGGATGATCGCGTTGGCTCCGAGCTGCTCCGCATAATGGACGACGAGCCCATCGAATACGCGAACCGACACGTCATCCATCCCCGACGTGACGTCGAGCAGGATCTCCATGCGTTCGTCCGTATTGAAGGTTGCGCTTTTCGAAACATTCTTGGCGACCGCGAGCACAACCTCATCGAAGAGCAATCGACCGCGCTGGATCAGGTCGAGATGGCCGTTTGTAATCGGGTCAAAGCTCGCTGGGAAGAGCGCCAGTCTGTGACTTGGTTTTCCTTCAGCCATATTATCGTCAGCCTCCAACCGGATTCGATGCTTCGAGCCAGGTCAACTTGGTCTCGCCATAGTCGCGTTCATCCAGAATCCTCGATCCCGGTCGCGGCGCAAGAGGATGCCGCTTCGGACCCTCGACGACCACTCGGGCGTCGCGATTCAAAATGCCCGACGCAAAAAGCGCATCCAATGTGCCGACGCGATCCCCCTCTTCATAGGGGGGATCGAGAAAGGCCAGATCGAAACGGGCCTCCGCGTCTCGAGCGAGTCTGCGGATCGCCTGCTTGGCTTCGCTCGCGAGAACGCGAATCTCATTCGACTCCTCGAGTCCCAGCCCGGCAATGCGTCCACGCAGGGCTCGAGCGACTGGTTTGGATTGATCGACAAAGACGACACGACTAGCCCCTCGGGAAAGCGCCTCGAGTCCAAAGGCTCCGGTTCCCGCAAAGAGATCGAGAATTGAAAGTCCTTCAATCGAACCCAGGACGGAAAAGAGCGACTCGCGAACTCGGTCGCTCGTCGGGCGTACACCGTCCGGCACCGAGCCAATATCGCGTCCACGAAATCGTCCCGCGATAATTCTCATCTGCCTACCCTACTCGATGCAATCCACGGCACGCGACCGGCGACGACTCCTTTGCCTTCGCCCATTCACCAGTCCATGCCCAAATATTTTCTTCCTGAAGGTTCTTCAAAGGGCGAGCAGATCAGGGTTGCTCCCGGGTAGCTCGCTGTCTAAGATTCGCGCGTTTCAAAGTCCGACCATTCCATGCGACGCGATCGTGTGTCACCGAAGGTCGAGCAGACGCCCAACCGTTTCATCTTTATCTACAATTTCGTCTACATCGTCTACATCGTCTACATCTACATTTGTCTACGCGATCGAATCATCCGATCGATCGATCGACCTGGATATCCGACGAACTGTACGAACTGCCTTTTCTAGCCGGACGATCGTTCTGAAAGAACGTTCAAGCGAAAGGACCACCCTTCATGGCCAGTGCCGCTGTAAAACGCATCAAGAAAAAGCTCCCCGAAAGATTGGCCGAAATTCGAGGAACCAGGTCGCAGCGCCAATTCGCACGAGAGCTCGGCGTCTTTCAACAAAACGTCAATCGCTACGAGAACGGTACGACCCCGCACACTGACTTCCTGATAACGCTCGCGACCAAAGAGAACATCTCGCTCGACTGGCTGCTCCTCGGCAAGGGTCGTATGCGCCGCAGCCGATAGGCAATCCCTGCCGGAGAGTTGCCGGCGCGGGCACCCTCGCCGCCCCTGCCCTCGTCTGGGCTTTGTGGGTAGTCTGCTTCCGTAGCCCTCTTCGCGGTGCCCTTCACCCACCGGCAGCCGCCCTGCCATTGCCCCGTCACGCCAGCCTTTTCCCGATGGCGCCCTAGGGCGGGCACGGCTCTTGCTCTCTTCATGATTCGACCGACGCGGACCATTTGATCCGCGAACTCGACCGATTTGTGGCTGGGAGCCCATTCGATGCTGCGTGTTTTCGCACTGACGACAATTCTGCTGACCTGCGCGGACCATTGGACCACGTATCTTTGTCTGCATGCACCCGTCGATGGCTGGGTAGTCATCGAAGCCAATCCGGTTGCCGAGTGGCTCTTTGGATGGGCAGGCCTCGATGCAGGTCTAATTATCGACTCGGTCATCACCCTGGCCGCGATTGCCTTTCTGGCGACCACCGACGTCTTCAGCCACACGCTCAAGACATCACTTCTGGCGGCCATCGCGCTCGCGACCGGCTATGCCGTCGTCAACAATCTGGCGGCAATCTCTCGCATGGGCCTTGCACCCTGGTCGGGGGTCGCCTGAGATGGATCGATTCCGACTCATACTCTTCATCGCCTGCGCTTTGTTGACGACGACCCTTGGGCCCTTTGGCTTGGTGGACGCGGAGAACCCGACCGTGGATTCGCTGACCACCGAAACCGGTGTCAGCCCGCTCGGTGTCGATGCGCTCGCACGCTCGGACGAGGCCCGCCCTTCTTCTGACACACATTCTTCTGCCACGAAGGCCACGGAGTCGGCCCTGGCCGTGGCGGGTTCCGATCCGGAATCGCCTTCGATCGGCGGCCGGGACAGCGTCATCGCTTCGCAGATCTTCAACCGACTCGCGATGCGCCATACGGCACTGCCCGAGCGTGAACTCAGGGGGCTCGTGCATACGATCATCCGCGAGGCCCACCGCAACAATCTGGAGCCCGCCCTCGTCGTCGCGGTGATCGAGGTTGAAAGCGCCGGTTACCACCTGGCTGTCTCGCGAGTCGGTGCGATGGGCCTGATGCAGTTACTGCCGTCGACGGCTGAAGAAATCGCCGGACGCCTGGGCATCGAATGGAAGGGAGCTGACACTCTCTTCGATCCAACCATCAATGTCCAGCTGGGAACCGCCTATCTCAGCCATCTCGCCAAGCGCTATGGCAACGTCGATACCGCATTGGCCGCCTACAATTGGGGCCCAGGCCGAATCGACCGCCGCCTGCGTCGGGGTGCCACTGTTCCCTCTCGCTATATCGAGCAGGTCATGCGGGCCTTCGATCGAAACGCGATGGTACTCGTTCGCCAGTCCTGAATTCCGAACACGAACCCCGCACTCGACCACTCGACCACACGGCCTGGGCGGACGCGCAGACGTCGCGCGTTCAGGCCGCCCCGGGACTATTCGGCAGGCCCCGCTTTGCGATCGGCTTTCGGCAGCCGCGCATCGATCAGGGTCTGTGCAATCCGATCGACGGCATCCATGGCCGCCGCACTTCCGCCGCTATGACCGTTGACGAGAATCGAAAAGATCAAGACTTCGCCGTCCGAGCGTTCCGCATAACCCGATAGCGCCGTCACCGAGGCATCCGACAGGAGCCCGGTCTTTGCACGGATTCGACCCCGTCCATCTCGAATCCGCTTCTCGAGCGTTCCATCCAGATTCGAAATCGGTAGCGCGGCAACGAATTCCGGTCCCACTCGAAAGGACTCTCTTCCAACGCGAAGCGCGTCCACCAGGATGCGCGGAGTCAAGCGATTCTGGATCGATAACCCGGACCCATCGACCAATCGCGCCTTCCCCAGATCAACACCCTTGCGATCCAGCTCTCGCCGCAAGGCGCGAATGCCGTCGACCCAATTGCCCTGCCGAGCGGGGCCATCTGCGATCGACACCCCTTCCCAGGCGCCAAGACTTTTGACCAGACTCTCGGCAATCGAGTTGTTGCTGTATTTCAAGCAAAGCGACACGGCTTCAGCGAGCGTGCGACCCGGGCGGTCGAGGATCAGCTCGAGCTGCTCTTCGTCCATGGCGGGAGCACGCCGCACTTCACCATCGAGATCGATGCCATTTGCCTCGAGTTGATAGGCGAGTACCGAGGCCGCATAGAGCCCGGGATCGAGGACGCTACGAGGAAAGCGATCGACAGAGTCACCGCGGCGCGCAACGCCACTGACGCGAATCACTTCCTCCGCGGGACCCTCTTGGGTGCGACCCTTTACGCGATCGACGACTAGCCGAGGCCGCGCCTTTGCAGGAACCGTCTTCGCCAGATTGCGCAGGCGCAGGTAATTCACGGGCGGATCGATGTCGACAAGAACAGATGACCCGGCGGCCGCTTGCGGCCAGATCGAAACGAAGAAGGTTCCGTAGTTGGCGGTCAAGGCACCGATCGGCGCGTGATAGGCGCGGGCCGTGACATTTCCCCAACTCGGATGCCAGCCGGGACCATCGAAGAGCCGGTCGTCCACACGGAGATCGCCGCGAATACCTCGCAAGCCCGCGCGCCGAAGGTCCGCAGCAAGCCGCCACCAATCCTCGGAATTCATCGCGGGGTCGCCACCGCCCTCAACCAGCAGCTCAGCCACCGTACCGTCCGGGCCGATTGCAGTGGGCGCAAAAATTCGCGTGGAAAAACGATGAACTGGACCGAATCGTTCGAGTGCTGCCAGAGCGGTCAGGATTTTCTGGTTCGAGGCGGGAATGAGTAATCGATCGGCTCCGCGCGAGTAGATCACGGCCCCATCGCTGGCCCGTTCGACGTAGAGGCCAACGCTGGCACGAGCCAGGGGTGCCCGCTCGAGCAGGCGGTCGATGCGCGACACCAGGTCGGAGGGCGCCTTGCCCGCTGCGAATGCGGAAGGCACGCACACGGGAGCCACCAAGAAACCAAGCGTGACCGCCAGCACGAGGCCGCGACCAATCGTCCGACTCGCCCGAGACCAATCCACAAAGTCCGCCCACCACATCCGCGAACGACATGGGGGAAGGACGAATCGCTTCAACATAGGAAGAGCCTGCTCACTTCTTTTCTATCGGGGGGAGCACTCGCGCGCTTGACGTCGACGAGCTTATCGGGGAGCCTGCGACGCAGCAATTGTCGCCATGCATGGGGGTATGGCAACGGGTTTCGGGATCGGGGGGTCCGGTGCTCAACGCAATCTGGCTCGTTCTCGCCATTGGCGCGCTCTTGGTAGCCGCCGCCACGGGCGACGACGCAGTCAAAGCAGTCACCGACGCCATCTTCGACAGCGCGCGCCTGGCCGTCCAGATCGTGATCGGGCTCGTGGGCGTCATGGTCTTTTTCCTGGGCCTGATGCGCATCGCATTTGACGCCGGCCTCCGAGATATCATCGCACGCAGGCTGACCCCACTCACACGCCGACTGTTCCCAGAAATCCCCTCCGACCATCCCGCCATGGGCGCGATGATCATGAACATGGCCTCGAATGTCTTGGGCATGGGCAATGCCGCGACACCCTTCGGCCTGAAGGCGATGAGCGAGCTGGCCAAGCTGAACAATCATTCCGGCTCCGCGTCGAATGCCATGGTGCTCTTCCTCGCGATCAACAGCTCCGCCATCACCTTGCTTCCCCCGCTCGGCACGATCGCGGTGCGAGCGGCCGCTGATTCGGTGGATCCCTGGGCGATCTGGATGCCGACACTCTTCGCGACGACCTGTTCGACGACGGTGGCCGTGCTGGCGTATTTCGCGTTGGGTCGTCTCCCCTTCTTTGCGCATCGTCCCGAATTACGCGGCGCAGCCGGTGCGCCCGCCTGGTCGCCGGCCGAAGACGAAGTCGAAGAGCCAGTCCATCGAGCGACCGAACCCGAGACGGGATGGCGCCGACGGGCTCGGCGCGGTTTTGTCTATCTGGCAATCGCTGTGCTCGTCTGGAGCATTGGGAGCTCGTTCTTCGACAAGCTGGCCGCTTCCGGACTGAGTATCGCCTTTCGAAGCGTGTTGCAGTACTGGGCCCTTCCCACACTACTTCTGGCAGTACTTTTATATGGCTTCGCCAAGCGGGTCCGTGTCTATGACTCGATGGTGGCTGGCGGTCGCGAAGCCCTTGGCGTCGCGACCCAGATCGTTCCCTATCTCGTGATCATTCTCGTGGCGGTCGCGATGTTTCGCGCCTCGGGTGCGCTCGGTTATGTGATCGCACAGGTCGATCCTTGGACGAGCTTGATCGGCGTTCCAGCAGAAGTCCTTCCAATGGCCTTCATCCGACCGCTCTCGGGTAGCGGCGCACTCGGCGTGATGAGCGAAATTCTGACCACACATGGCCCCGACTCGTTCATCGGGCTCTTGAGCAGCACACTCATGGGCTCGACCGAAACGACCTTCTATGTCCTGGCGATCTACCTCGGTGCAGCGGGCGTCGTCGATGGCCGGCAGGCACTCTTCGCCTGTCTCGCGGGCGATTTCGCCGGCTTCTTCGGAGCCGTCGCCGCCTGCCACTACTTCTTCGGCTGAGCATCGAGCCTTCCGTGGACACAAAAGAAACCGGCGCTTCCAATCCGTCCGCAAGCAAAGATCGAGCAGAGCTCGAAGCGTTGATCCGAACAGAATTCGGTCGACCCGGCTCATCGATCGAAGCAATCGCCGCCGGACTCGGCAGGAGGCGTTTCTATCGGATCCATTTCTCCGAGGGAGAACCCGCAAGCCTGATCGCTCGGATCGAAAGCGACGAGACGCCCAGTCGCGAAACCGATCCGAACGAAGCGCCCGCCTGGCTTCCCGAGCCCGCCCTCGAACCCCTTCGCCAGTTCCTGGAGGACGCTGGCCTCCGCGTTCCGCATTCTTTTGCCCATCTCCCCGATCAAGGAATTGACCTGCTCGAAGACGTCGGCGGGCGAACGCTCATGGACGTGAACGGGCAAGAAAAGATCGACCTCTACCGCGAAGCCTGTTCAATCGTCCCTCGGTTGCAGAGGTTGTCTTCCGGTGCCGACGAGATTCCAGCTTTCGGGCGAATCTACGATCGCGCGCTGATCGAATCCAAAGCCTGGAAATGGCTCCACTGGACAATTCCCGGTCTACTCGGGCGACCGGCCAGCCAAGCAGAAGAAGCCTCCCTGCACCTCGTCTCGGAAGGCATTGCTTCCCTGCTCGACGACGCCCCACGGCGCCTCGCACACCGTGATTTCAAGGCCGAGAATCTCCACCTCGTTCGAGAAGGGGATCCAGGCGCGCGTGGTCCCGATAAACCAAGCGGCCGAATCGTGATGATCGATGTCCAGGGCGCTTTCATGGCCCCGCCAGAGTACGACCTGGTCTGCCTGCTCTACGACCTGCAAGTCGATCTCGATGAAGCCTTCGCCATGGATTGTTTTCGCTCGACACTTCCCGAGCTTCCCGACCGATCCGATCCAGAGCGGGCCGCCCTACGCTTCGATGCGCTGGCGACCCTTCGGCTGTGCAAGGATGTTTCGCATCTCGTCCATGCCGGACGGACTCGCAAGGACATGCGGCGCTGGCACGAGATTCCACGCGGCCTGGCCCTGCTCGACCGGACAACGGGGCGACTCGCCCGCACTTTTCCAGAGATCGAGGCTCTCAATTCTGTGATCCCCGCACTTACCCTGGCCGCCCGGTCATCCGATAGTAGAAGGCAGGGCCGATGAGAATGACGATTTCAGACAGGCATCGACAGGGTCGTGATCGCGATCACGAGGGAGGGCCATTGTGAGGGCGATGATTCTCGCCGCAGGCCTCGGGACACGCATGCGTCCGCTCAGCGACCTGCGCGCCAAACCCGCCCTTCCGGTTCGCGGGCGTCCGGTCATCAGCTTGCTGCTCGAATTTCTCTCGCATCAGGGTTGCCGAGAAGTCATGATCAATCTTCATCATCGTCCCGAAACGATCCGAGCCGCCGTCGAGGCGGACCACCCCGCCGACATGTTGATTTCCTGGTCCGAAGAAGACACGCCCCTCGGCACAGGAGGCGGAATTCGACGGGCCGCGACATTTCTCTCTGCCGGAGACAATTGCGTCGTGCTCGCCGGGGATATGTTGCTCGACCTCCCGCTCAAAGCACTCTTTGACCGTCATGTCGAGAGCAAGCGACACGCCACCCTGCTCTTGCGCGACGACGAGCGGGCTGCCGCCTTCGGCTCGATCGGGATCGACCGCGATGGCTCCGTCACCCGAATCGGGAAGAGGCAGATTCGCCGAAACCATCCCAGTGCAGACGGTTCGGACCGGGAAGAATCGGCCCATGGACTCTTCATGGGCATCCGTTTCTTCAGCTCCGAGACGCTGGTCGATTGGCCCTCGTCGGACGGCTCGTCAGCCGATCCGACGGCAGCAAAGGACTTCGCCTTCGAAGATTTGCGCGATTGGCTCATCCCCGGCGTCGAAGAACGGGGGCTGCGGGTCGGCGCGGAACTCGTCGACGCCCGATCCAGCGTGTGGGAACCCGTAGGCACACCGGCCGAATATCTGGCGGCTAATCTCGTTGCCCCGAACCTTCCGACCTTAGGCGGTGCGGTCGAGTCATGGACCGGACCGGTCGACATTCTCGGCGAACACCACGATGTCATCGTCTCGAAAGACGCCGTCGTTCCCCCGGACGCCCAACTCGAGCGCTGCGTCGTTTGGGACGGCGAGTCTGTGCCCTCGGGATTCAGGGGACATTCCGGAGTCTACGCCGGCGGCGCGCTTCACCCCTGTCCCGACCCTGATCGCGAAACGCATTCAGGAGCGCCCCGATGAGCGAACTCGTCTTCATTGGAACCAGCGACGCTTTTGGTGCCGGCGGTCGACGCCAGTCCGCCATCTTCGCTCGGGGCGAGCGCGGCGGAATGCTCTTCGACTGCGGAGCAACCACGAATACGGGACTCTCCCAACTCGGAATCTCCCGTAAAGAAGTCGACGTCATCCTGATCTCTCATTTTCACGGCGATCATTTCGGGGGCATACCGGCCTTTCTCTACGCTTCGTTCTATACCGATGCGCGAACGCATCCGATCGAAATCGTCGGTCCGCCGGAGATCGAAGCACGTGTTCACCAACTCGCCGAAGCGATGGGCCATCACCTGCGCGATCGTCCATGGCCTTTCGCGATCAACTTCCGAGAGATCCGTCCCAAGGAAACCATCTCGGCCGGACCCGCCGAGATACAGGCTTTTGCTACGCAACACCAGCCAGAGGCCAATCCGCAGGGATATCGAGTAACGTTAGGCCGGGAGCAGGTCGCCTATTCGGGTGATACCGGCTGGTTTCCCGATCTACCCAATCAGGTCGCAGGCAGCGACCTTTTCATCTGCGAATGCACGCTTCACCAGGCGGGGCTCGATTTTCATCTCAGCCTGGAAGAGTTGCGCGAGCATCGCGACGACCTCGACTGCGGGCGCCTGATCCTCACCCATCTCGGAGAAGACATGGCCAATCAACGCGGCAAGCTCGAAATCGAGACAGCCGACGACGGCCTCGCGATCAAGCTCTAGCCATTGCGGAGAACACCCACGTCGAGGGCCGCTCACAGCGGCTAACGGTCGTTCCACCGAAGCCGACGGGCTCCATCCGCCCGTCTACTGCCGTCCCCGCCACTGCTCACCATAAACGACACCGAGCACACGGGCCTGCGCTACGCCGGTACATTGCGGAAGCTGGTTCGGCCTTCCGACTAACGCATTTCGCCCCATCAAAGAGAAGGCCATCGCCTCCGCAGCGTCGGCGGGAACGCCGCCTGCATCCATTGGCTCGACGATTACACCGTCGAGCGCCTTCTCGAGCAGCGCCATGAAATATCCGTTTCGAACACCGCCGCCGCCGACATAGAGCCGAGCGCAGGAGCCAGCCTCATCATCCCCGCCCGCCGCCATCGTCCGCCAAGCCATGGCGATCGCACCGGTCGCGGCGTGTGCCAGAGTTGCAAGCAGATCTCCGACCCCGACCTGCTCCCGTTGCGACCGCGCAAGCCACTCGCGCGCTTGCGCCAGGCCATAGCGCTCACGTCCCGTCGACTTGGGTGGCGGTCGTTGCAGGTAAGGATCGGCCATCAACTCGTCGAGCCAGGCAGCGACCGGCCGACCCGAGCGGGCGAGCGCGCCATCGCGATCGAAGCGTTCGCGCCCCTCGGTCGCCAAAGAAATCACACCATCGAGCAGTGTGTTCGCGGGCCCGACATCGAAGGCCATCACCGACTCCGCGGCCCCGCCTGCAGGAAGCCAGGTCAGGTTCGCGATTCCACCAAGATTCAGTACACCACGGGTTTCCTTCGCGTCCGCAAAGACCGCATGATGAAAAAAGGGAGCGAGCGGCGCGCCCTCGCCGCCCATCGCCAGGTCGCGTCGCCTGAAATCGGCGATCACCGGTCGTTCGAGGCGCTCCGCCAATCGTGCGGGACAGCCGATCTGAAGACTGCCACCGTGCTCTGGGTGATGCGCGACGGTTTGTCCGTGCGAGGCCACCCCGTCGATCTCTCCGAGTGCGATCCCAGCTTCCCCGAGCACCGACTCCACGGCATCCGCGAAGCGGTCCGCCAGCACGCGATCGAGCCGAACCAACTCTTCGAGCATCTTGCCGGCTTCGAGTTGCCCCGCCGCGAGACGGTGGATTTCGTGTTGCAACGATTTCGGATGGGGCACCTCGCGAAATGCGATCAACTCGAAGGGTCTCGCCTTCTCGTCGTCTGGCCATTCAACGAGCGCCACATCGATTGCATCGGCCGAGGTGCCGGACATCAAGCCTACGATCCACATGACGGAAGCTTAGGCCGAAGAAGCGCCGATGCACATCTAGACTGCAGCCATTGCAAGGTCATCCAGCTCAAACGGTCGACCGATTCCGACCACAACGACCACACGACCACGCGCCACGATCCGCAGCGGCTATTTTCGCGATCCGTAGAGCGAAACCAATTTCGATATGACGATCGCCGGATAGAAGACCCCGACGAAGGCTTCTAGAGAAGCGAGTGAGCGAGCCAGCGGGACGACGGGCGCAAAGTCGCCGTATCCGGTCGTCGTGAGCGTCATGAAGCTGAAATAGAGCATCGGACCGAGCGGATCGCCAAGGGAGCCTTGGATCGCGCCGGGAGAGAAGTGGCCAATCATGCCGAAAGCGTCCGCGAAGCCGATGCCGATCATCCAGTAGATGCAGGCGGCGGCAAGAATGACGCTCGTCGTCGCTTCCTCGCGATGGAAGAACCAGACACACATTCGGACGACAACCGTCGCAATGAGCGCCACCTCCAATGCGCTGGCAAAAACAACGAAGTCTCCTCCGAGAACTCGAAACGTGCAGGCAGCGATGGCAATTCCTGTGCCGACAACGACGACGCGGACACGCCCTGAGACAAAATAGACGCCCGAAACGGTGATCGAGAGCAAAAGTCCCGCCACCACGACCCCTCCCCATTCCGTCTGCTGGACCCACGGAAGGGCAAGGACGAGCCCGGGCAGAAAAACGAAGAGGACGCGAGTCACTTTCGGTTCGCGTTCCCGGTCGCCTTCGTCCCCGCGTGACTCGAGTTCATCGGCGGCACCCAGGGAATAGGCGCCAATGATCCGGGCGACGATCAGCGCGGGAAACAACACGCCGACCACGCTTTCGACGATCGCCAGGGATTGACAGAAAGGATGGACGGGAGCCAGATCCCCGAAACCAAGCGTCGTGAGCGTCACGAGGCTGAAATAGACGAGCTGCGAGAACACCGATCCGGTTGCGCCACTCTGATCGAGGCCCGCAATCGCACCCGGCGAAAAGAATTCCACTGCTTCGTAGGCACTCGCAAAGGCCAGGCCCACAAGAATATAGGCGCAGGCCGACCCGAGAAGAGTGTCCTCCGCGGCACGCTCCGATCGCAACACCTGGCGAAGGACGGTCGTCGCCAGAAAGAAGAAGAAGGGGGCATGGAAGGGCGAGCCGCCGGCGCTCCCCAGCTCACGCCCAACAAGCCACTGCCCTCCCCCGAGCGCCAACAGCAGCAGGGCGACGCCAGCCCAGAACACCACGGGCCGTCGGTGGACCCACCAGAGCGACGCAGTCAAGGCGGCACCCGTCAGCATCGAGATCACGATCGGATTCAAAGCCGTCTGTAGCCCCAGCAATTGCTGGCCGACAACCAACACGAGGGCGCCGGTCAGGATCCTGAATCCGTGCTTGGCTCTTGGCGATTCCGTTGTCCCAGCCATTTTCCGACTTCCTCCAACCCGGTCACGCGAACTCGCCGCCAAGTCTCCGGAATTTCTGTTAGTCCGATCGCTTTCGTCGACACGCGGGGGGCGGACGTGAGACAAAATCGGCGCGTCAGTATAACTGCGCTGAACAGACGAAGACGTGGATCACTCGATCGAGCGCCGGAAGCACGCTCACCCAAGAGATCACGACCGACGACTCGCTCGAGCGCGGCTTCCCAGGCGACCCGTGGAAGACCCGAAATGAGCTGGGAAGAGACGAGGCCGCTGCAGCGCAGATCGAGGCGGACAAGGCCCCTCTAACTCGCCTCAGAAAGCGTCCAACACATTGACAGACAAGGGGAATTCACGATAATGCGGGCGGCCGACAACCCACGCATGGACCCCCCACGCGGCCACCGGGCAATTCGACTCTCGCGCACTCGGTTTCAACGTCTGGCATTCAATGTCCGGCCTGGACGCGATGACGCGAAGATGCGATCGAGAACATGACCATCGAATTATCACCTGAACAAGAATTCACGAGGCAATCATGAACCAAACTTCCCGCGCCCAGGGCTGGGCGATCTGCGCCGGCGCCGCACTCGCCGCACTCTTCTTCATCGCCGGAATCCTGAACGGTAGCTATTGGGCAATCGCCATCCCGGTTGCGATTGTGACACTCTTCGCGCTCGGGCTGGTTGCGTGGGTCGGATATACGATCGCTACGATCCAGGTCGAAACCGACGCGGGCCCAGATCTGCTCGCAACGGACGAGCCCGAGATCGCTGGCTCGGCGGCTGAGGCCAAGGACGCGGCCTAACTTCCTGGACCAGCGAAGCGGGTCGCGCCACTCGGCCGACTCGATCGTGACGCCAGCGGCACGAGGGATGCCATCGCCTCTCTCCCTACCGTCTGTCTAATTCATGGACGATCTTCGGTTCTGATCGACCCAATCTAGGATATGCCCAAGCGTGCGAATCGCATTACTCACCTATCGCGGCAATATGTTCTGTGGCGGCCAAGGCATCTACGCCGCCTACCTGGCCCGCGAATGGAAACGCGCCGGACACGATGTTCACGTTTTCGCCGGCCCGCCCTATCCAGAACTCGAAGAGGGAATCCCGCTGCACAAGATTCCGAACGACAACGTCTTCGGACAATCCCCCAAAGAAGCGTTCGATCCTACGACGCCCTTTTCCATGCTCAATCCATTGTCGCTCTGGGAGCTTGGTGTTTCGCGTTTCGGCGTCTTCCCGGAAATGCAGACCTTCGCCTTTCGCCTGATGCGTCGTTGGGGCGAGTTCCAACGTCGCTACCGCTTCGATGTCGTCTTCGACAACCAGACACTTTCCTGGGGACTGCTCGGTATGCAGGCGATGGGCGTTCCCGTCGTCTCCGTGATTCACCATCCGCTGCATATCGATCGCGAAGCGGATTTCGCGATCGATCAATCGCTTACGAAGCGCGTCAAACGAACACTCTACTTCCCGCTCATGATGCAACAAACGGTCGCCCCGAAGCTGGCCAAGATCGTCACCGTCTCGGAAGCTTCGCGCGCCGCCATCGAGAAATATTTCAAGATCTCCCAGAAGGATGTATCCGTGGTCTACAACGGAACGGATACCGAGATCTTTCGGCCGCTTCCCGAGGTCGAGAAGGAATCCGACCTGCTCTTCGTCGGCCGGACTGAAGACCGGAAGAAGGGGATCGGCACGATGTTCGAGGCACTCTCGCTACTACCCGAGCATGTGACCCTGAAGATCGTAGATGGCCGAATTCCCAGCCATGGCCTCGTCCCAAAACTCACAAAACAATTTGGACTTGAAGGACGCATCAAGATCATCGATCGGATGCTGACCGTACCGGAACTCGTCGAGCAGTATTCGACGGCCCGCGTCGCCCTCGTCCCCTCTTTCTTCGAAGGATTCGGTTTCCCCGCGAGCGAGGCGATGGCCTGCGGACTCTCTGTCATCGCGAATGCCGCCGGCGCACTGCCCGAGGTCGTGGGCACCGATGGGCGCGCGGGGCGGCTCGTTCCCCAGCGCAATGCTCAAGCGATGGCTGATGCGATGTGGGAAATCCTACGCGACCCCGACGAGACGACGCGAATGGGCATAGCCGCCCGTGAGCGCGTACGTCGGCTGTTTCAATGGGACCAGGCTGCGGCACAGCTGGTCGATGTCTTCGAGGAGGTGATCCATGCTGCTGACCGTCGATCTCGAGCGGCTTGATCTCCGGCCCGGGCATCGTCTTCTCGATGCGGGCTGTGGTGAGGGGCGACATTGCTTTGGCGCGATGAGCCGCGGCGCGACGGTCGTCGGACTCGATCTCGATCTCGATTCGATTCGTATTCCCTCGAAGATCCTGCGAACCCGGGGTGAAGAGCAGAACCGCATGGGCGCCATGCTCCAAGGCGACGCCTTCCACCTTCCCTTCGCGGATGAGAGCTTCGACCGAATCATCTGTTCGGAAGTCATGGAGCATGTTCACGACTATCGCGGTGCGTTGCGCGAACTCGCACGGATCGCCAAGCCGGGCGCGAAGATCGCCGTCACGATCCCCACGGCCACCAGCGAGCATCTCTACCTCAGGCTGGGCGACGAGTACTTCGAGAGTCCGGGTGGGCACATCCGCATCTTTCGGCCCCGGGATCTGGCCGAGGGCATGGCGACGGCCGGATTCGATACGCGCGGATGCGGTTTTGCCCACGGCTTCCACACGCCCTATTGGGTCCTGCGTTCGGCGATGCACCTTCCCGATGCAGACCAGAGTCGTATGGTTCGCGCCTATCGAGAATTCCTGATTCGAGCGACCGCTTCCCCCTGGATGGATCGTCTCGAAGGCGTACTGAACTACGTCTGCCCGAAAAGCATCATCGTTTACGGCGAGAAACCTGCCGCCCATCGGACAAAGCGATCCGAAGCCCCGCAAACGAGCCAGACGGAACCGGCTGCGGCGGCAGCCTGACATGGCCATGCCACGCCCCCTGCGTATCGCGTACGTCGCCTACCGAGGCAATATGAACTCGGGTGGCCAGGGGATCTATCTCTGGTTCCTGGCCCGCGAAATGGCACGACTCGGCCACGAGGTCAGCGTCTTCGTCGGTCCGCCCTATCCGGACCCGATGCCCTTCGCGAATGTGACCGAGCTGCCCAATCGACAGCTTTGGGCGAAATGGGTCCTCGGCCAGCAAGATCAGATCGTTTCCGCCGAGCGGCCCCTCGAACTGCTCCAACCCCTCAATTTCTACGAACTCGCCGCAAGCCGTCTCGGGTTCCTACCCGAACCCTTCGCGTTCAGCGTGCGCGCCTTCAAAGGCCTGACAAAGCACCTGCGCAATGAAGGCGGATTCGACATCGTCCACGATGTCCAATGCCTCGGCTACGGACTGCTCGGACTGCGCGCACTCGGCCTTCCCGTCGTCACGACCGTTCATCACCCGCTCAGCGTCGACCGACGCGCCTCGTTCATCCGCGATGAGACCTTCGACGACGCCCTCGGCACGATGAAATTCTATCCGATCGGGATGCAATCCTTTGTCGCTCGTCGGCTCGACTGCGTGTTGACTTCTTCGGAAGCCAGCGCGCGACAGATCGTTCAAGACTTCGGCGTACGGCCGGAACGGATCAGGAATGTTCGCAACGGTCTCGATACGGAACTCTTTTCGCCCGACCCCGAGATTCCGCGCAAGCAAGGCGAATTGCTCTGTATCGGCCGATCAGCCGACCCGAACAAGGGCATCCGCACGCTCATCCAAGCGCTTGCTCGACTGCCGGAACAAATCACCCTCACGCTCGTCGATGATGACAGCCCGGAGAACCAGGTGCGCCGCTGGGCGCGCGAGGTCGGCGTACAGAATCGACTTCACCTCACCGGCCGCGTCGGCGTATCGGAGTTGATCGCTCTCTATCGGAGCGCGGCCGTGGTTGTCGTGCCTTCCCGCTATGAAGGATTCGGCCTGCCCGCGGTCGAGGCGATGGCCTGCGGAACACCGGTCGTGGCGACCCGCGCGGGCGCGTTACCCGAAGTGATCGACCTGACCGGTGGCGGTATTCTCGCCGAACGCGACGATCCGGATTCGATCGCCCGGGCGATTCGAACACTGCTCGAGAACCCGGAAGCCCGTGCAATGATGGCGAAGCGAGGTCGAGAGCAAGTCGTCGAGAAACTCTCGTGGCCACAGATCGCAGCCGCGACGGCGAACGTCTATGCGGAGACGCTCGAACGATCGAGGCGTGGCCGCCCGACCACCACGATGACGTCCGAAAGCGTCGGCCACTGACGCGCCGCCCAATCGAGCCCGCGAAGCAGCCGGTTCGCGACCGGCCTTGGAAGATGACAAACGAGTGTCGACCATCCGGGTAGCCCCCAACCAATCGAGATGCCCTGCACGGTCTGCACTTCGACGTGCTTTCCCGCCTGCTCACACATCAAATCGAGCTCGTAGCGGGTAAAATGGTCGCTCGGCGTGTCGTAGCCGCGGCGACCGCGAAGGGGTCCCAGACCGAGCCAATCCTCGCGAAAACGATCGAGGGTGCGCGTCACGCGACAGGCCAGCGAATCGAAATTCGCAATCGCCAGCACGACTCGACCGTCGCGCTTGGTTACCCGGGCCATTTCAGCAATCGCCGCCTCGGGATCATCGAAATGATCCAGCGCGCCTTTGCAGAATGATGCATCAAAGGCCTGGTCCTCGAAGGGCAGATCATCTGCCCAACCACGAACCCACGCAGGCTTCTCATCACCCGCCTCGAGGGACGCGCCACTGAACGCCTCGGCCATCGCCGTCATGCGCGCCGAAGGCTCAGCGCCCACCACATAGGCACCCTCGCGAACCAACGCGACTGAATCCTGACCGACACCGCTCGCTACATCGAGAATCCGTCGACCCGGATCGGCGCAGGTCGCCCAAAGCGTGACTTCAGTCATTCGCGCAAACAGGAATTCGCTATCCGGCGACATTCCGGTTGGAATCACGTCACTCATATCTCGATCCAGATCGACTACTCGCATGCGCAGACCTTAGCCATCTCGCCTAGCGCTCGCTGCCGGCTTCTGGGCGAAATCGCAAGCTGGCTGTACACTTCGCCCAATGCACGCCTCGGCCGCCGATTCCGCCGCGAGCGACACGGAGCCCCCGGAGTTATCGGCCCAAGCGGCCAAGGACCGGTTCGGGATTTTCTTCGTCGTTTCGATCGGCCTCCTCGCCCTCTTCATCGCCTATTTTGCGTCGATTCGGTTCGTCGAGATGGCGCTGGATCGTGAAATTCAGGCGCGTGTCGAGAACGCCATCGTGGTCACGCGCTTCAACCGCCCGGTGATTCCACAGATCAAGGAGCGAATCGACGAAGCCGTTCGTCAGTCACGTTGGATTCGCTGGGGAGGGTTGCGCGTCTCGACCCTCGTGCTGGCACGGGACGGCGTGACCTGGCTCTACGTCGACGGCCACGGCACACCGCCCACGCCCGAGGGCCTGGCCCCCACCGATATGATCGGCGAATGGCTCAACTACCTTCCCGCCACCGCAGAAGTCACCGTGACGCTCCCGCATAACGCACCGATCTCGAACGCCATCCTCTTTGCCTTCACGGCCGTCTTTCTACGCTTCGCCTACCTCGCAAACCGGCGACAGAGTGGCCAAGAATCCCAGCGACTGCGCGAGGCACTCGAGATTCGAGATCGAGCCGCCGAACGCACGCGCGAAATCGAAACCGAGCTCGCCACCACACGACTGCGACTCTCCAAGGTCGAACCGATGGAACGAGAGCACAGCGAAGAGATCGACACGCTCCAGCAGGAGCGCGAGAACCTCCAGCGAAAGCTCTCGGCCCTGGCCGCCCGGGAGGAGTCGTTGCGCGGCCGCGCGGACTCAGCGGTCGAACTCGCCCAGGAAGTTCGCGCCCTCGAAGACTTGCTCGAAGAAGCGACCGGCGACCTCGAATCGAAGGACGGAGAAATCGGGCAACTCGAACAAAGCCTGAGAAAGGCGTCGAAGGCGTCGGACCGTGCGGCGAATACGAAGACGAGAACGGCCGAATTGATCGCTAAACGATTCCGAACGCTCTACAAGACGATCGAAATCGATGATCGCGCGATCGACGACATCAGCTCCCTCGGCGACGAGTCATTGCGGCTGAAGGCGGAAGAAAGCGTCAAACGACTCGCCGAAGAGGCAGACAACGTCGCGGTCCGCCGAAAAGTCGGCGGCCTACCCGGCTACGTCCAGGTCTTCGAATTGGGCTTCGCGGGCAAGGGCCGCATCTACTACACACGTGGCAAGTCCAAACGTTTTCGCATCCTACTCGTCGGCGCCAAGAACACACAGACGACCGACCTCGACTACCTGTCCCGGTTACCGCGCTCGGAGTTTGTCTGACGAGTCCTCGCCCTCATTCACGGCCTCATACCCCACAGCCCGCAATTGTTCGCGCATCGCCTCATCGATCGGGACGAATTCCTGCGAGGGCTGATTGTCCGCCACACGCTCGAGATATTCGTCGAGCAGCGTTCGAAAGGCCTCCATGGTCTCCGGCTCGGTATCGGACCGATCATTCGTCTCACCCGGGTCTTTCGCCAGGTCGTAGAGTTCGGCAGAGCCTCGATCCAGATTGAAGATCGCCTTTTCCTCTGCGCGACGAATCGAGATCAACTGGTCTCCGTCATCAATGACTTCGGCAATGAAAGTGCGGGGGCCACCCTTCTCGTCCCGAAGACCGCGACCCTGCTCTTCGAGCCAGGGGCGCAGACTCCGTCCCGAAAAACCAGGGTCCACGGCAATGCCGGCTAGATCGAGCAAGGTCGGCATGATGTCGAGGCTCGACACCGGCGCCTCGACGAAGCGATTTTTCGCAACACCGGGACCGGCGATGATGAGAGGGACGTGCAGAGCCTCTTGATAGAGGGTGCCGCCGTGCCCAAGCGAGCCGTGTTCGCCAAACTCCTCGCCGTGATCCGAGGTGATCACGACTAGCGTGTCGTCTACCAACCCGAGCATCGTTAGTTCATCGATCAGCGTCTTGATCAATGTGTCGGTGTATCGAATCTCGGCGTCATAGAGAAGCTTCAACTGTTCTTGGAGCTTCGGCGTCAGCTCCCGCTTTCCGCTCTGCACGCGATAGAAATCGAATACTCCGAATTGTTTCAGCTCCGGCCTTTCTGCCAATTCTCGCAATATCGATTTCGGCGGACGAAAGGGAAGATGCACTTTGAAGACATGCAGAAAAAGGAAGAAGGGCGTGGTGTCGCGCCGTCCCAGCCAGCGCCCGAGTTCCTTTTGCAGGATCGGCACAGCGTCCGCCTGGCTGGTTTCGAAATAGCGATCAAAGCCCTGCACGAAACCGAGACGACCTTGCACATAGGTGCCGTTGGTCATGGCCGCCGTCTGATAGCCGTCGGCCTTGAATCGTTCGGCCAGGGTCACGAACCGATCCTCGAGAACCGGCAGGCTGGACACGTCGGGGGCGAAATTTGGCTCGAAGTTGATGCCGTGTTCGGAGGGATAGAGAGAGGTCATGATCGAGAGGTGAGAGGGCAACGTCCACGGCGCGGTCGCGGAGGCGTCACGAAAAACCGTGCCACGGCTTCCGAGCGCGTCGATCGCGGCACTCGTGTTCCGATCATGGCCGTAGAGACCGAGATGGTCCGCCCGCAAATCATCAATCGAAACGAGAATGACATTGGGACGCAGACCTGCGCCCGACGACTCTTCGAGGGAACAGCCGAGGACGGCCAGAACGGAGGCCCACGCAACCGCGAACAAAGGGAATGAGCTTGGAGATTTCACGCCTACCCCAGCTCCGATCCAACCGCACGCCGAATCGCGCTTCGCAATTCTTTGTCATCCCACGGCTTCGAGAGTACGGCAAAGAGCCCGGCAGCCTTCAGATCCGCGGCCGGAATCTCCGCACTCCAGCCACTCAGCAGAATCCGCACGGTCGAAGGCCAGCGCCCACGGATTGTTTCGAGCAGCTCGATCCCGCTCATTCCCGGCATCCGATGATCCGAGATCACGAGGTCCACGGAGCCGCCCTGCAAGACCTCGAGCGCCGCGCGCGCGTCTCGCGCCGTCTCGATTGTAATCTCCTCGCGCCGCAAACCACGACGAAGGGCCGACAGGACGTGGGCGTCGTCATCGACGAGCAGGACTCGTGGCCGTCTCGAATCGCTCACGCCCTCACGACTCGTTCGCCGACGCTTCGGCACTCGGATCCGGCCCGACCACCGGCAACCAGACTTCGAAGGTCGTTCCGCGGCCGGTCTCGCTCTCGACCAGGAAGCGCCCACCATGGCGTTCGACGATATTGAAGGATGTCGAGAGGCCGAGCCCGGTTCCCGCACCGACCGGCTTCGTCGTAAAGAAGGGCTCGAAAATCCGGTCGAGGTCTGTATCGTCGATGCCCATACCGCTATCGACGATTCGAATGACGATCTCCTCACCCACCTGCTTCGTCTCGAGTCGAATCACACCGGGCTCGTCCGCTTCGCGCAACGCGATCGCTTGATAGGCGTTGACCAGCAGATTCATGAAGACCTGCTTGAGTTGCATCGGATAGGCATCGATTTTTGGCAGCTCGCCATAATCCTTCTCGAGCACGACCACATGACGCATCATCGTGTATACGATATTCGCCGTTGAATCGAGCGCCTGATTCACGTCCGTAGGCGTTCGGGCGGGCAGATCCGGGCGTGAAAAGTCGCGCAGATCCTTCACGATATGACGAATTCGTTCTGCGCCTTCGCTCGATTCGAGCAAGGCCTTTTCGAAGTCGCTGCGGACATAGTCGAGATCGATCTCACGGGCGAGAACCCGCACATCGTCGGCCGCCGCACGAATGACTTCGAGATCCCCCTCCACCGCGGCCTGCTGCAGTCGCTCCGCCACCTCGAAATACTTGTTCAGGTCACCGAGGTATTCTGACATCTGATGGAGATTGGCGTGAATGAAACCCATCGGGTTGTTCACTTCGTGAGCGACCCCGGCCGCAAGCTGACCGATCGAAGCCATCTTCTCTGTCTGACGCACCTGTAGTTCGAGCTCTTTGATTTCCGAAAGATCCTGGAAGATCGCCACCGCACCCCGGCAAACGCCCTCCGCATCGAGACGAGGCGAGCACGAAAGACCAATCGGAATCCACTTTCCATCCGCCCTTTGTAGGACGGTCTCCGCGCCGCGGCTACGGCTTCCGTCCAGCAGACAGGCTTCGATTGGATTCGCGCGCTCTTCATCCATGGGGAACCAGTCGGCGATCTGCCGACCGTCCAGATCGCCGGTCTCACGCTCGACCTCGGCGGAGATCGCTTCGCCCTCCTCCGCGACCAGATCCGAACCGCCGAGTATTCGTTCGGCCGCCAGATTCGCAAAGGTGATTCGCCCGCCCGGGTCCACGACCAGGAGCGCGCTATTGATGTTTTCGATGATGTCTCGCGTGTCACGGCGAAGTACCTCGAGGCGCTCCGACATCCATTCTGCTTCCGTCACATCGGAGATCAACAGCAACCGGCGATCTCCATCCGCAAGTTTGCGGCGACGAAGCTCGTAGACGCGAGCCTCCCCTTCGATCTCTTCGACGCGGACCAGCTCGGCTGAATCCGCCGCAGGCAGAGACGGCAAGGCGTCGGGACGGCGCGCTTCGATCGCCTCGGCGAGTGCCACAGGCAGCCGGGCGACCAGAAATTCGGCGGCCGACGAATCCCCCGTAGAGCGAGGGGGAAAGAGACGCCGGAATTCGGCGTTCTCGGCCACGATCAATCCGTCCGGATCCAGAACGACCAAGCCGGCCGGCATCTCGGTCACGATCGCAGCGTAGAGATCTTCGAGATGTCGGATTCGTTGTTCTGAAACCAATTGTTGCCGACTCGCTCGCCAGCGACGTATCTGCTCGAGCATCACCACGGGCAGGACACGATCGAAGTCCGGCCCGAAATGGACACAATCGGATGCCCCTGCGCGAAAAGCCTCGAGGGCCTCGTCCTCCGAATCACCCGTGACGATGACGACCGAGGGTGGACCGGCGGAATGAATCGCCTCCAGCATGTCGACGGCATCCGCGAGTTCCAGGCGATCGAGCAGCACGAGATCGATCGTCGGGTCTTCACTCCATTGTCGGAGTTCAGTCGCGGTCTGGGCACGTAGCAGTTCGACGGGATCGCCGAGGCGGGCAAGTCCTGCCGTGGTCTCGACGGCCATCGGAGGCGGCTCGGTCTGCTCAGCGTTCGCTGGAACGATGACGACAATCCGGATCACGCCGAGCTTCGCTCCGGGTTCGAGGGCGTCGAAAGTGTCAAAGGCAGTCGTGGCCGATCGCGTTTGCGACGCAGTCTTCCTGGTCATCGCGCTGCTTCTTCATGTCGCTTCATCGTGTCGCCGCAATGCTCCTGCAACCGGATTCCGAGATCCGGGCAGCCTTGGCAGGGGCCGACGAAAGTAGCCGATCCGAGGAAATCGAACACGCTGGCGAGTGATTTGCCGGATGGCATCCAGTTCTCCTACACTGCGTGAGCCCCCTCCGCAAAGCGGAGACACACCCTGCAGAAATTTCACGTGCTCGTCGTCGACGACGAGGAACTCTATCGCCGCGCGATCGAACGCATCCTTCACCGTGTGGGGTATGGCGTCGTGATGGCCAACGATGGCGCCGACGCGCTGCAACGAATCTCCGAGCATTCGATCGATCTGGTCCTCTGTGACATCCAGATGCCGGGCATCAACGGCCTGGAGCTGGTTCGACAGATCCATGAGATCGAACCCGACCTCCCCTGCATCGTGATGACCGGCTACAACACGCCTGAGAATTCGATCGAGGCGTTGCAAGCCGGTGCCTATTGGTACCTCGAAAAGCCCTTCGAACAGGATCGGCTCGACGTCGTTCGGCAATTGGTCGCCCAGGCGATCGAGCACGGCCGGCTGAAATCTGAAAACCGACGTCTCCAACGCCAACTCCGGTCGCGCCACAAATTCGACAGCATCATCGGCAAGAGCGACAGCCTCGGACGAACCCTGGCCATCGTCGAGCGAGTCGCCGATACCGAGAGCACTGTGCTGATCTCGGGCGAGAGCGGAACGGGCAAGGAGCTGGTCGCCCGCGCACTCCACTACAACAGTCGCCGCGCCGAACGAAAACTGGTCACCGTGAATTGCGGTGCAATCCCTGAAGAGCTGCTCGAATCGGAGCTTTTCGGCCATGTAAAGGGCGCCTTCACGAACGCCGTCGCCCACCGCGAGGGGCGTTTCGCCGTTGCCCACGGCGGCACGATCTTCCTCGACGAGATTGGCGACATGAGCCCCAATCTACAAGTGAAGCTCTTGCGGGTTCTGCAGGAACGAACCTTCGAGCCTGTCGGTTCGTCCAAGACGATCAAAGTCGATGTCCGCATCATTGCAGCGACCCATCAAGACCTGCCGAAGCTGATCAAAGAGGGGCGCTTCCGAGAGGATCTCTACTACCGTCTGAACGTCTTGCCCATCGAAGTCCCAGCGCTTCGCGACCGCAGCGACGATCTCCCACTCTTGATCCACCACTTTCTGGATATCGCCCGGCAGGAGCGTGGGTCCCGACTCGACGGCGTGAGCGACGAGGCCATGCAGCGATTGATGGACTATCACTGGCCGGGCAACGTTCGCGAACTGGAGAACCTGGTCGAACGCCTGACGGTGCTCGTCGGCGTTGGCGAACTCCAGGTCGAGGATCTGCCCGCCCATATCATGGCCGAACCAACAACCCAGGCCTGGGCGCCACGCGTCCCATCGACCGGCCTCGATTTCAATGTCGTCGTCGGTCGCTTCGAGTCGGATCTGATCGAACAAGCCCTCGAGCATACGCATTGGAACAAGAACCGCGCAGCCGGACTACTCGGCCTTAATCGCACGACCCTGCTCGAGAAGATCAAGAAACGCGGAATTACGCCGCCGGAGGACACCGATCGGTAGTCGAGTAGTCGAGTAGGCGA
>CAZMFM010000027.1:42823-47093 GCA_964565565.1 uncultured Spirochaetaceae bacterium
CGAGTAGGCGACTCCGCAACGCACGTACTGAACGCGCTCGCCCGCGTTAAGACCCCCTCAGGCCGGCTTTTCGAGTAGTCGGCCCAGCCGATCAATCGTGTCATTGAGGTGCGTCTCGGTTCGGCGGAAGGCGTTGTACGCCACCGCATCGAGGCCGATCTGCAAATAGCAGGCGAGCAGCCGCTCTTCGAAATTCTCGGACTCACAGCCCGTCTCGGATCGATAGCGCCGGCGTGCCTCGGGCAGCAGATAGCCGGCGTCGAGTCCGGGGTGCCAGGGCGACCAGAAGACGAGCCAGGCCAGGTCGTAGAGCGGATCTCCGATCAAGGAATTTCCCCAATCGATCACTGCGAAGACTCGCGCCTTGCCAATCAGGACATTGCCAGCCGTCAGGTCACCGTGGAGAACGCCGCGCACATCGGGCGGACATGCGCCGGCGACCTCCGCGAGTCGCTCGGCTGCAACGTCGAACGCCCGAGACCATCCAACATGGGTTCGTAGGAAGGCTCGCCAACCCGCGACTCTCGGATGTTCATCGTCTTCTACGATCGAAAGAAGCACGTCCCGCCACGAGCGATGGGTGGCGCTTCCTTCAGCCGTCCACCAGCCGAATCCCTCGCGCGTCGGCGGCCGGACGCGGCGAAGTAGATCGAGCACGTCGAGCAGCGAAGACTGGCAGGAACCTAGCTGGCCCTTGGAAACCCGATCGATCCGCTCCCCTTCCGACCACTCCGAAATCGCGTAGGAGAGCCCGTCGAAGGCTCTGCCAATCTCGAGAACCCGCGGAATCGGAAGGGTCGAGGCGTAAAGTTCGAAAGCGCGTCGGTCCTTTCGAAAGTCTTCCGGATGCAACCCGAATCGCGCGACCAACCGCTGACCCTCGCATTGGAAGCGATAGGCCGTCGACCACTCACCGCGACCCAGCAGCTCGAGATCATCGACCGCCAATGTCCGCGACAAGAATCGCTCTACTTTCTCGGTGGCCTCGGTCGACTCGGAAGCAATGGACATGAAGAACCCGTCTGCGTTTCAACTTCGATCAATCGCGATCGATGCCGTTCCGCATACGACCCCGTAGCAACGCCGATCAGAGTCAAGCGAAACGATCGCAATCCGTCACTCAATTTCGCGGCCCGTGTCTGATTCAGCGATTCTTCGGTCCGGCCGATCCCCGGCGAGCGCGCGCACACTCGGGAACCTTCCCGTTCGAATCCGAACCGATTTGCATCACGCTGAGAGGTCAGCGTCGGCGGCTTGACGCTTCTGCAGCTCTTCTGCGCGCGCTGCCACCCCAGGCGGCACCCCCACCTGGAAATTTTTTTCGTATCTGCCTGCCCGTGAGCGCATTCGAATCTTTAGGAATTTCAAAGACTTTTCGGCTTTTGCGCCTGAATCTCGCGCCGCCGAACGAAAAACTCAGGTCTTTTCCCCAAGCCCAAACCGACTTTGGCACGCCGCGTGCTTAGTCAAGCGTCTGCCAGGCAACGACATCGCATCGAAGTCGGAGCAACCAACCAAAGCAGCCGCTCCATGGGCCGCACAATCAAGAGGCGGACAAATCCATGGCGCAAAAAACGGGGGAACGGGTCGAGATGGAGACGCTTTTGCGTGATGCCAAGGTCAAATATGATGAGATTCCACCGGATCTCAAAGAAAATATCGTCCTCGAACACGCACCTCTGATCCGTTACATCGTGAATCGCATTGCGGTCCGCCTCCCCTCCCATATCGATCTCGACGACCTGCATAACACGGGCGTTATCGGCCTGATGGACGCGATCGAGAAATATGACCCCGGAAAGAACTGTAAGTTCAAGACCTACGCAGAGTTCCGGATCAAGGGCGCCATCCTCGATCAATTACGTTCCCTCGATTGGGTTCCGCGAAGCGTTCGACAAAAGGGTCGCAAGCTCGAGAAGGCGTATGGCGAGGTCGAACAACGACTCGGTCGCTCGGCCAACGAAGACGAAGTCGCCGATTCCCTGGGACTCGAACTCGATAAATTCCATGTGCTGATCAATCAGGTTCGTGGCATATCGCTCGTCAACCTGGAAGAGATTCGTGGCACCAACTCCGATGGCGATCGCGCCGGCACCTTCGCCGACATCATCGAAGACGTCCATTCCGAGAACCCCTTCGCTTCGCTCAAATTGATGGAAACGAAGCATGTCATCTCGGACACGATCGGTTCGCTCCCCGAAAAGGAACGACTGGTCATCTCACTCTACTACTACGAAGATCTCAACATGAAGGAGATCGGAAACATTCTCGGCATCACAGAGAGCCGCGTCTGTCAGATCCATACGAAGGCAGTCATGCGGCTTCGCTCGAAGCTCAAGGGCATGGTCGACAGATAGCCCGAGTACGCGGAAACGCGATTTCGTCTCACCGATTAAGTGCCATAGACATGGGGCGAGGGGACTGGACATTCGGAAACGAAGGTTCAGTCCCCTTTCTCGTAGCGCACCAACAAGACGGTCGTATTGTCTACGCCTCCGGCTCGATTGGCCGCGGCAACAAGTCCGGCGGCGGCGCCTTCCAGATCCGGCTCCGTCTGAATTCGCTCTGCAATCTCTGCGTCCTCGACGTGGGTCGTCAGGCCATCTGAACAAAGTATGAAGACGTCGTTGCCCTGAGGCGTCATCTCGGCCAGATCCGGGTCGATGCGGGTCCGTACGCCCAGCGCCCGGGTCAAGACATGCCGGTGGGGATGCTGCCGGGCATCAGATTCACTGATCTCCTGGCGCCGAACGAGTTCCGCCACGACCGAATGGTCATCGGTCAAACGGCGAAGCCGTCCGCCGCGAACCAGATACGCTCGACTATCCCCGACATGGGCGAGTGCCAGACGTTCCCCAGCAAAGAGCAACCCCACGAAGGTCGTCCCCATCCCGGCGAATTCCGGCTTGGTCGACGCCGCCGTAAAGATCTCACGGTTGGCGCTCGTCACCGCGCTACGAAGCCGTTCGGCCAAGCTGACCGTGGCACCCTGAAGTGACTCGATGGCTCGAATGGTTGCCTCGGAGGCCATCTGGCTGGCGACCTGACCGGCCTTGTGGCCACCCATTCCATCCGCGACGAGGTAGAGACCGAGCTCCGGTACGATGGCGTAGCGATCTTCGTTCGCCCGGCGACACATCCCCACGTGCGTATTGGCGGCAGACCGAAGCAGCATTGGGGATCTCCTGTGGGCTCGTTCCAAACGAGTTCTGCTGAGTTCTGCGATGTCCATGCCCAGGTTTCAATCGACGTATCGGAGTGGCCGGGATGTGGCTTGACCGGACAGCGCGGGCTTTTCCCTCACGAACATGCAAAAAACCATTCAATCATGTGCAAGACCGCGACGATAAGAGCTGTGAACGGTACGCTGGTACAGGTCGGGCCCGTCCGGGTCTGAATGGGGGGAAACCATGTCCAAGACACTTCTCTTGGCCGACGATTCGGTCGTCATCCAAAAGCTCGTCGGACTCTCGTTCGCAAACGAGGACGTCGAGATCATTACGACCGACAACGGCGACGACGCGGTCATCCGCGCCCGCGAGCTGAAGCCCGATGTCGTTCTCGCAGACGTCGTCATGCCCGGCAAGAGTGGCTACGAGGTTTGCGAGGCGATCAAACAGGATCCGACCCTCGCGCATATCCCCGTCCTGCTCCTGACCGGCACCTTTGAGGCCTTCGACGAAGGCCGTGCGGCCGCCGCCGGCGCCGACGGACAAATCACCAAGCCCTTCGAGGCCCAATCCCTCGTCGAGCGTGTCAGCGAGGTCATGAACGCGCCCGCGGCAGCACCCACGCCGACAGCAGAACCTGCCCAGCAAACTGGACAATCGGTCTCCGTCGAAGCGTCGAGTGCCGACTTCGATTTCTTCGACGCAAACGTTTCGACGCTCTCTGCCGACGATTCAGCTTCTCAGGCCGCCGCACCACCAGCGTCCACGGATCAGACACCGGCCATCTCCTCTTTCGATATTCCGAACAGTCCTGCGGCCCCCAACGGCTTCGACGTCTCGGACGATATTGCGGCCTCCCACGACCTCGATGTCTCAGAGGATTCGCTCTTCGGCGCACCCGGCGATGGCGCGACCGACGAACTCGACACCCAGGGCGGCAGCATGGCGCTCGGCGAATCCATGACACCCGGCGGACCCAGCGGCTCCTTTGGCCAAAGTCTCGCTTCGAATACCGTAGGCGCGCAGGGTGCTGTGCCAGGTATTAGGCCGGGTACTAGACCGGGTACTACGCCAGGTACTACGCCAGGTACTACGCCAGG
>CAZMFM010000027.1:47193-51432 GCA_964565565.1 uncultured Spirochaetaceae bacterium
GGCCGGGTACTAGACCGGGTACTACGCCAGGTACTACGCCAGGTACTACGCCAGGCAACGCAAGACGAGGTGACCCAGGCATCGATCATGACGCCACTGTCGTGGCGCTGCCTGAGCCGGTTACGCCCCTGCCCCCGAGTCGGGGTGATCCGCTGGCAGCCTTCGAACAGGATTTCGGCTTGAACGAAATGCCGGCGATGTCGTCTGAACCGGCCACACCTCCGGCGCCCGCCGATCTGGGCTCGGCTTTCGATTCCGTTCCCTCCGACCCGGCGGCGACGATCGTTGCCGGAATCGACGACAACAATGCTTCGACTTCCCCGAGCTACGGCCCGAGCTACGGCCCCAACGATCTAGCGAGCGACGAACCCGGAGAGACGGCGGGCGGCTACTCGGGTTACGGCGCTGGCAGCCAAGACGCCAGCCAGCCTGGCGAACCCGCCAGCAGTCCCTTTCCCGCCGACGATGAATTCGAGGATCTGACGATTCACGCGCCATCGGCCGCCATCGATCAGGCGGTTGCGAGTGCTCCGAGTCCAACTGCAATCGATGCCGCACCGCACACGAATGAAGCCGACCCGAACGCGACCATTGTGGCCAATCTAGACGTGAGCCTCGCCGACTCGAGTCCAAGCATCGCACCCGATGCACCAAACCCCCTCGACCTCGGCCCCTCGAACGTTTCGGCTGACGAACTCGACTTTGCCTTCGACGTTTCGGAACAGGCACCGGCCAGCGAGTTCGACAGTGGCTCCGGCGAGTCCTTCTCTTCGCTGATGGATATCTCGGAGTCCCAGATTCTTGTTGGCCCGAACTCCGACTCGGAAGAGTTGGAGCCCGAAGCGCCACCGATCGATGATGCCTTCGCAGCCGGCTATGATGTGTCGGTCAGCGATCTCGTTACAGCGGCGCCGCCTGAAGCACCGGAAGTTTCGGTTCCCGCCTTCCCGTCGATGCCCGCTGCAAGCGAAACCCCAATCCCGGCGCCGCAGATCATGTCCGATGTTTCCAGCCCACCGCTGGCAGCCGGCGAGCCGGTTGCGATCGGCCAGATGTCGGGCATCGCAGCGAACGATGACCTCGAAATCGCGACGCCAGCAGCAACGACCACGGACAACGATCGGATTTCCGATCTGTCGCCGATGATCGAGCAGCAGATCCAGGAGACCCTCGAAAAGGTCGCCTGGGAGGCCTTCTCGGACCTTTCTGAGACGATCGTCAAACAGGTGATCAGCCGTGTCGAGAAGATCGCCTGGGAGGTCATCCCCCAGATGGCTGAGACGCTCGTCCGCGAAGAGATTCGCAAGATGAAGGGCGAGAACGACTGATTCAGTCTCTGCGCGTGCGATAGACTCCAAGGCCTGAATCGCCCCGAGGAGTCCCGTAAAATCGACGTCATGGCCACTCTGCCACCACGAGACGCGTGGCGAACGTTGCTCGATCTGTCGCTAGCCGAAGACATCGGCACCGGCGACATAACGAGTGCGCTCGTCATCGACGACGAACGCGAGGGACGGGCACGAATCGAAGCCCGCGCTCCGATGGTCGTCTGCGGACTCGCCATCATTCAAGAAGTCTTCGGCCGCGTCGATCCGGAATTGGTCGTCGAGTTCGCCGAGGATGTCTGCGATGGAACGCGCGTGGAAGCCGGTTGCGTTTTGCTACGCGTGTACGGGCGCTACGCCTCGATCCTGACCGCGGAGCGCACCGCGCTGAATTTCCTCGGGCGACTCTGCGGCATATCCACCCAGACCCGAATCTTGGTCGATCGCGTCGCCGACCTGAACGTGGATCTCGTCGACACCCGAAAGACCACCCCGGGTTGGCGGGTGCTCGAGAAATACGCGGTCGCAGTGGGGGGCGGCGCCAACCACCGCGTAGGCCTCTACGATGCCGTGCTCGTCAAAGATAATCATATTGCCGCAGCCGGCGGACTCGACCAGGCCGTCGAGCGCGCCGTCTCCAAAGCGCCGGCGGGCATCGACGTACAGATCGAAGTCGAATCCGAGGCGATGGCCGACCGAGCGATCGAACTCGGCGCCACGTTCCTGCTGCTCGACAACGTCGAACCCGAAACGATTCGGCGAATCGTCGCCCGTCACGCAAAGGATGTCGTGCTCGAGGCTTCAGGCGGAATCGGCCCAGACAATCTTCGCGCCTATGCTGAAACCGGCATCGCACGCATCTCAATGGGTGCACTGACCCATTCCGTGAAGTCGACGGACGTCGCCCTCGAGATCGACCTGATACCCACACCCTCGCCCTCGCCCTCGCCTAAGGCCGCGAATACAACGGAACCGGAAGGATCGACGCCGCACAAGAGTCCCACAAGAGCGCAAACAGAGGAGGGAACGTGACCGCAGGGTCGCGCGGTCCGGCCGAGGTGCTCGCAGCCTTGCGGGAAAATTCGAAATCCGCGATTTCGGGTGAAACCCTCTCGACGCAACTCGGCGTTTCCCGCGCCCAGGTCTGGAAACACGTCGGCACGCTACGCAAACGGGGATACACGATCGACGGCGAACCGGGCGGAGGGTATCGCTTGAGCGCGAGCCCCGATCGACTCTACGCCGAAGAGGTCCAGGCGCAGCTCACGACACGTTGGCTCGCTCGCGAGATCCACCATCTCGATGAAACGGAGTCGACGAACCCCATCGCTTTCGATCTGGGTCGCAGCGATGCCCCGGCCGGTACGACCGTGATCGCCGAGGGCCAGACCGCCGGGCGCGGTCGTCTGGGTCGCAGCTTCTTCTCCCCGCCCTATCAGAATCTCTACGCCTCGATCCTACTCCGTCCGACCGGCTCGATCAGCGATGCACCGACCCTGATCCTCGCCGCCGCCGTCGCCGTCGCCGACACCGTGGCTGAGTTCATGGGCGACGAATCCGCGGTCGAGATCAAATGGCCGAACGACGTCTTGATCCACCGCCGCAAGACTTCGGGAATCCTGATGGAAAGCAGCGCCGAGGGCACCCGTATCGCCTTTGCCGTCCTGGGAATCGGCGTCAACTTGAATGTCGACCGCGAGATCTTTCCCGATGAATTCCGCCATCTCGCAACCAGCCTTTCTAGCGAACTCGGCCATCCCGTCGACCGCATCGCCTTTGCCCGGCGACTCTTCGAGCATCTCGAGACCCAGATCGACCTCCACGCCAACCAGGGATTCGAGGCCGTGCGACCCCGTTTCGAGTCCTTCTTCCGAATGCGTGGCGAGGCCGTCGGGATCGAGGAAATCGCGGGCGAACGAATTAGCGGACGCGCCCTGGGCATCGCACCCAACGGCGCCCTCGAAGTCGAGATCATCGAGGGGCCCACGGCCGGGACGATTCGAACCGTGATGGCCGGAGATGTCACGCTGGCCAAGCCACCCCGGGACGAAAAGTGCTAGGCGGCAGACAAGAATGGGACGATCACTGGCCCCACAGCCGCGGCCACGAAGCAACATTGACAATCGTGCGTAGGCATAAGGAACGAATTCATTGAACGAGCCAACCCTCCTGGTGATCGACATCGGAAATACCAACGTCTCGTTAGGCGTCTATGACTATTCGGAGAATGCGAATGGCGAGAGCCAGCTTTCGCAACATTGGCGATTGTCGACCCGGAGAGAGCAGACCTCGGACGAACTCGTGATCGCATTGACGGCCCTGTTCGCGAGCGAAGGTCGAAAGACGAGTGAAATCAGCGACGTCATCCTGTCGAGTGTGGTCCCCCCGGTCGTGCCCATCTGGGAGCGCGTATCGAGCAAGCTCTTCAACCAGGCCCCACAAATCGTGGGCCCCGGGATGCGGACCGGGATGCCCGTTCGTTACGAGAATCCCCATGAGGTCGGCGCGGACCGAATCGTGAACGCCGTCGCCGCTTTCGAAATCTACGGCGGGCCGCTGATCGCCGTCGACTTCGGCACTGCCACGACCTTTTATTGCATCTCGGACCGCGCCGAAAATATCAGCGGCGTGATCCGCCCCGACATCCACATCTCCATGGAAGCGCTCTTCGATCGTGCCTCGAAACTCCACCGCGTCGAAATCGCGCGACCCAAATCCGTGATTGGACGCACCACGACCGGGGCCTTGCAGTCCGGACTCCTCTACGGCAACTCGGGCATGGTGGATTCGATGGTGGATCGGATTCGCGAAGAGCTGGGCGCAGACGCAAAGGTGGTCGCGACGGGGGGACTGGCCCGACGAATCGCCATGGAGAGTAAGGCCATTCAAGAGGTCGCCCCCTTCCTGACCCTCG
>CAZMFM010000028.1:0-50905 GCA_964565565.1 uncultured Spirochaetaceae bacterium
AGTCTCTCGAACAGAAGTCAGCCCTGGGTAGACCCATTCTTCCAGCCACCTTTCAGCGACTCGGCGCTTTCTCTCCGACGACCGATACCCGCTCGCCTTTGCGCGAATAAGGATAATAGTCCCAAACGGCATGATGTTGGGTACAGCGATTGTCCCAGAGCGTCAGCGTATTCGGTTCCCAGCTCACTCGACAATGAAGCCGTAGCGTCGTTCCGATATGTGCGAAGAGCATGTCGAGAATCGCGCGACTCTCCGTGGGCTTGAGCCCCACGATGTGGGAGGTGAAGCCGCTATTGACGTAGAGGATCTTGCGACCGGTCTCCGGGTGCTTCGCGATCACGGGATGTCGGTGACGTGGGTAACCGCCTTCGGGTGGTGTCGACTTGTAGGCGCCCACGTAGGGCAGTGCACCATCATGAACCGCTTCGAGCGGCTCGAGAAAATTCTTCATCGTATCCGAGAGCAGGTCATAGGCGAGATACATATCCGCGTACGACGTGTCGCCGCCACCACATTCAGGTGTCTCGGTCACATAGAGCATCGACGCAAGTGGCGGAATCTCGTCACAGGTCACGTCCGTATGCCAACCGTCGCCGGCCGTGTACTCGACATTCGCATCGGTCACGACAGGCAGGATCTCCGGGTCGACCCCGCGAAGCCCGGCGGCGTGCATTGGATGGACATGAAGTTTGCCGAAGCGCCGCCCGAACGCCTTGTGTTGATCTTTCGTGAGGTCCTGGTCCCGAATCGCCAGCACCATCCACTCGTGAAAAGCCTGGTCGAGTTCGATCGCCTGCGCGTCGGACAAAGGTTTCGAGAGGTCGAGCCCACAAATCTCAGCGCCGATATGAGGCGTAAATGGTCGAAGTTCGAAAGTGTCGTATTGAGTTCGATTCTCCGGGACCGAGACGCGACCAACGCTGCTTGCGAGCATGACAAACCTCCTGTGCAGGAATCATAGAGATCTTCGCATACTCCAGAGGCTTCGGCTCTTCCGTCAACTCCTCGCCAGGAGTTCCGCAATCGCCCCCTCGATGCCCGAGGCGAGCACGCCGATATCTGGTGCGGTCTCGTAGTCACCGGTGATCCCGAAGGTCAAGAATCCGCCGTAGGAAAAAATGGCCACGCCAATTCGTACGGAGCCCGCCAAAGGAACGTAGGGATAGGCCGTGAGCATCTTGCGCCCCGAGACATAGAGCGTCTGCTTCGGTCCGGGCACATTGGTCGTCACGGTCTGTACCGAGTGCTGATCGAGCCCCGCGAAGACGCGGGCAGCCAGGGCCAGCAGCACCGGCGGCGCCAATTCCGTGATCGAGCTCAAGGTATCGGCTGCCCTCGATTGATGATGCTTCTTGAGATTGACCATTTCGCCGCGAATCGACTTCAGGCAGTCGACGGGATCCTCGAAGTCCATCGGCAGATCCGCAAACATGGCCGAGACCCTGTTATTGAGCATGCCCCGTTCGTCTTCCCGGCGCACCGAAACCGGCACCAGCGTTCGAACATTCATCCCTTTCACGGGTTCTTCGCGCGCGAGCATCAGGGCACGAAAGCCCTGGCTGATGACGCACAAAACGACGTCGTTGATCGTGCCACCTAGCGCGCTGCGAATCTTCATCACGTCCGAGATCGTCGTACTGGCCCAATCCCAGCGCCGGTGCGGCCCGATCGGCCCATTGAGCGATGACTCCAATTCGTCCTTCGCAAGCGTCCTGAACGTCGAGAGTCCATCGGTCAGATCCGCGAGCCCATGGAGCGCACGACCCGGTGCGCGCAACGTATCGACCATGGTCCGAAAATTCTCGCGTGGCGCGCGAAGCCCGTCTGCCAGCGAGTGAACGAGCAGCGAACGGCCGGAGGGTCGCGCCTCAGGCTCCCACTCCCGGTTCGGCGGATGTTCGGTATCCGGGGCATCGTCGAGCAACACGCTCAACAGATCGCTACCCGACACGCCGTCCACCATGCAGTGATGCGTCTTGGTGAGTAGAGCCCAGCTCTCATCCTCGAGCCCCTCTACCACCCAGACTTCCCAGAGTGGCTTGGCGCGATCGAGCTGTTGTGACATAACACGCCCGACCAGGGTTCTCAGCTGTTCTTCGGATCCGGGCGCCGGCAATGCCGTGTGTCGCACATGGTATTTCAGGTTGAAGTGATGATCGTCTGACCAGACCGGTCGACCGATGTCGAAGGGGACGAAGCGGACCTTCTGTCGATATCGGGGAACGAGATGCAGCTTCGACGAAATCATCTCTTCGACTTCTTTGCTGCCCGGCGGAGGACCTTCGAAGATCCCCACGACGGCGACGTGCATATGATTGAATTCGTTTTCGATGTATAGAAACGAAGCGTCCAGAGAACTCAGTGCGTCCATCGACATATCTCCCGTCCATCGCCGCGCACGCTCATCCACCGGGGATCAAACGATCGCGGGCTCGTCGGATCTCCACCATTTCTGATCGGACGTCGCACGCTTTCGCGGCGACCGCCGATCGACGACCGAATCCAACGCGGCTCCGCTGATGCGTGCCGTACGGGTATCGCCAAAGGGCGTTCCCATGCCGCAATTGACGATCATGGCAACAGCCAACTCCCGACTGGGATCCGCCCAGGCCCCCGATCCCCCGAACCCGAAATGCCCGAACGCATTGCGCGGAAAGCCGCGCGTCGTGATGATTCCGTGGTAGCCGAGCCGCCATCGCATATCGAAGGGAATCACCGAATGGCGTCCAGTCGGCGCCTGCAATTGGGTCGCCCTGGCCAGTGTCTCCGTCGAAATCAGCCGATGGCCGTCGAGGATGCCCCCACCCGCGAGTGTCGCGTACATGCGAGCCAGGGAGCGTGCGGTAAAGAGACCGTTCCCAGCCGGGATGGCGGCCCGCAGCGTCTCGCCCGAATCGAATTCGAAGCCCGAGATACCGCGTGGCGCCAAAGCGTCGACCAGGCTGCCGAGGTCGAGATCCACACCGATCATCCCCAACGCATTGCGAAGCGTCTGATCCAGGACAGTGGCCGTCGTTCCCAGCCATCGCGCCGTCACGCCTTCCGGCGTCACGCGTCGCATGACATCCGCCGCCCGCGGCCACATCAACTCGGCCGCACGGCCGAGCTCTTCCGCCGGCGCGCCGACGTAGAACCCATCCAATTCGAGCGGCTTCGCGAGTTCATGCTCGACCAGCTGAGAGAAGTCCATCCCGGTCACCCGGCGAAGGACCTCGCCCACTAGAAATCCGTAGGTCAAGCCGTGATAGCCCGTGCGTTCGCCGGGCGGATGAATCGGCTCGGCCGCTTCGATGGCGTGCACCATATACTCCCAGTCGAGCATTCGATCCGCATGGTCGATCATCTGGCGTATGTGATAGAGACCCGATTGGTGCGTCATCACCTGACGAAGCGTGATCTCTTCCTTGCCTGCCTGCGCGAATTCGGGCCAGTAGTCGGCGATGCGAGCGTCGTAGTCGAGCTTGCCGCGATCCACCATGATGTGAACGAGCGTTGAGGCGACGCCCTTCGTGGTCGAGAAACTCGGGGCCATCGTATCCTGACACCACGGATCGCCGGCACGATTGCGCACACCACCCCAGAGATCCAGCACACATCGTCCCCGGTGGTAGACACAAACCGCGGCCCCGCCGTCATAGCGTTTGATCTGTCTACGAAGCGCATTCGCCACCGGCACGAAATCAGGGTGAAGCGAGCCATCGAGCAGCCCCGATCGATCCCCAGAATGATCCCCGACAGGCCCGGCTTCACTCGACATCCCGTTTGGCATTGCCTGTTTCCTCTATCTACCCAAGTTGAAAAGCAACTTCTGTGCCGGTTGGCGCAGTCGCCAAACCTTCGCGACGCGGCTCGCGAGACGATACGCCACATTTCGTGCCCGAATACTACAGATTGCCGTCTGTGACTTCGCGATCGACTGCTAGTAATACTCGTCAATCGCGTCCACGGGCATCGAGGCGAGTGCCTGAAAGTCTCCAGTCTTGACCTTCGCAAGCCAGGCTGGATCGTTCATCAATGCTCGCCCCACTGCGATGAGATCGAACTCCCCACGACTCAATCGCTCGCAGAGATCACCCAGCCCCGCCGTCCTAGCGCCCTGTCGAAGAAAAGCGGTCAGAAAATCTCCGTCGAGTCCGACCGATCCGACCGCGATCGTCGGTCGCCCGGTCAGCTTCTTGATCCAACCCGCCAGGTTCTCGGAAGCCCCCTCGAACTCAGGCTCCCAAAATCTTCGCAGGGAACAATCGAAAACGTCCACACCGGCATCGACGAACATTCCCATCGCTTTCTCGAGTTCGTCCGGCGTTGCCCAGAGACGGGCCTCGAAGTCCTGTTGCTTCCACTGTGAGAATCGAGCCAAGATTGGAAAATCTTCTCCCACCTCACGCCTGATCTGACGAACGACTTCGAGCGGAAACCCGGCATACGACTCGGAGGTGCCCGGCCCCCAACGATCCACACGCCGATTCGTTTCAGGCCAGAGAAAGAGATCAAGCAAATAGCCATGCGCGCAATGGACCTCGATTGCATCGAAGCCGACCTTTTTTGCAGACCGGGCGCTTCGAACGTAGGCATCGACGATGTCCTGTGCGCCTTCAGCACTGAGAGCGTCTCCGTCGAATCCCGAGCCCCCCGAAGGCACCGAATTCGCCACCCCTGGATGAGGCGCTTCTTGCCGATCGCGAATCGAGCCCGCATGCCACAACTGACAGGCCATCTTTGCACCGGCTTCGTGCACGCCTTTGAGTACCGCCCTCCAACCCGACCGCGCGGCATCGGACGAGAGTGACGGCGCATTCACGTTAGGCGATGCGGCGTCGTGATCGATCGTGACGCCCTCGCTGATCATGAAATGAACTTCGTTCTCGGCTCGCCTTCGATAAAAGTCGACAACCCGTTGATCCGGGACGCCGTCGATGCATTGCAGACGTGTCATCGGAGCCATCACGACGCGCCCGTTCAGGACTAGTTTCGGCGATTCGAAGGAACTGAATAGAACCGCATGGTCATCAGAGCGCATCACACCACACCGATCCGCGCCACGCTCACGGTCGCACGTCGACTTCGATCGCTGCCGCGAGGATGCGGCGAACTCCGATCGATTGCAGAACGGCCATGACCAGAACGATATCCGCCAGGGCGAGCGCCAGGATCTGGCCGTCACTGGCCAGCAGATCGGCGTAGACGATGGCCGCCGTGGCGACCACCCAGAGCATGTCGGCCACGATCACGCCGATTGCCAAAGAGACCGAGACAACCACGCGCGAGGCGAGCCATAGGAGCGCACCTGCAAAGAGCAAGAGCTGAAAGCCAACGGCGCCGACCCAGATCTCGGGGACGTCCCCGAGCATGGCGGCTACGCGCTCACTCGCAAGAATGAACGCAAGACCCGACAGCGAAGAAAAGAGCGCATTGCCTCGTAGGCAGAGGCGAAGAAAGTTGGCAGGATGGCTTGCTTGATCGATCTTCATGGTGACTCCTCTGGACTCTTTTTGAGTGGCCTGCAATGGAAATTGAATCAGATTCGGGCGCGATTTCGCGTCCGTTACCCAGCGTCTTTGACACTGGAGGTGCGTGAGAGCAGATCGGTCAATGCGCGTCTTGCCTGCTCGAAGGCATCGACGCCGCCTAGCAGTTCGCGTCGCAGATTCGCCTCCTGCGCCAGGGCGTGAATTTGAAAAGCCAACACACTGGGATTCACATCCGACCCGAGCTCGCCGAGGCGCTTCGCAAGCCGGGATTGTTCCTCGAGTAGCGACAAGAAACTCTGCGTGTGCTCCGCGATCGCATCGCGCACCGGGCCCGGTCTCCCCGCAAACGCCAAACCCGCCGACCCGAAAAAACAGCCCCCTCGGTAGTCGATGCCTTCAAGATGCCCGAGCCAGGCCAACGCGAGCGCGCGTAAACGCGGCAGTCCCGGTTCGCTGGATTTCGACGCACTAACCAGCGGGCGCGAATAATGCGCCGCCGCCGCATCCACCACAGCGAGTTGGAGCGCTTGCTTGGATTCGAAATGCGCGGCGACCCCCGCCTTCGTCAGCCCAACCTCGAAGGCGATGCGACTGAAGGACAGACGCTCCAAACCCTCCGCCGTACTGAGGTCGGCGGCGATGTCGAGGATTTCACGCCTCCGACGCGCACCATGTGTTTCACTGGGCATGAATTGAATATATACGGTCGTCTAGTTTTTGCAATATGTTCGTATCTTTTATTTCGATTCGATGCTGGGCGCGAAAAGCCGTAAACGGAACGATCCAGGGCCGGCCAATGAGGAGTCGCAGCCCGTGCCCGGCCAGGGGCCACGCCCTTTTGTTCCGAGCATGCGCGTGGCGTCATGCTCGACAATATGGATCGCATCCGATTTGTGGCCGAGGACGGAAAGCCGCTCATCATGCGAGTACGGCCTGCCGGGGCGAAGGCTCAGCCCATCGACTGAAAATGCGAAACCGACCCGTGCACACCATCGATGAACATCTGGACGCCGATGACGGCGAGGATCAATCCCATCATCTTCGTGATGGCGTCGACCGCGTTCACGCCGAGGTAGCGAATCAAACGCTCGCCGAAGATGAAGGACGAGTAGCTGACCAGACAGATGAATCCGAACGACCCGACGGTCAGCGCGATATGAATCGGCGTTCCCTCCGCTACGAAACTCATCGCCGTGGCGATCGTGCCCGGTCCCGCGAAGATCGGCACTGCCAACGGTGAAACGGCAATGCTCAACTGCTCAACTCGGTTCGCGTCGCTTGCTGGAGGCGCCGACTTGTCGCTGGCCTCATGCACTCGTGAGGATTCGCCATGCAACATGTCGTACCCGATCTTGAAGACCAGAATCCCACCGGTCACGCGAAACGCGAACAACGTAATTCCGAATAGTTCAAAGATCAGATTTCCCATGATCGAAAAGACCGTCACGATCAAGAAGGCGATCAACAGCGACTGACGAGCGATCCCACGACGCGTCGCCGCATCCTCATTCGCTGTCAGCCCGAGAAAGACCGGGGTATTCGCCAAGGGGTTCATGATGGCGAAGAAGCCCATGACCGCGGTGACGCCGAAGGCGATGAGTTCATTCACTTCCAGGCTCTCACTTTCCCGGGGCGCTGTCCCGCAAACGTTGCCAATGCACGCACACTACACCGGACCGCATTGAAAGGCGCCGAAACCCTTGAAGCCATGCTGGCTGGAGGCATCTGGACCGCCGACTTCCGTTCGAGCGAATCCACCCAGTCGAGTTGATTTCCTGTATTCTGCAAGCGGCTTGTGAAGAACCATCTTGATTGCGTATTTTGATCGACGATCCAGGGTGCCATCGCGCGCGCATTGGCTCAAGCGAATTTCAGCTGCTCTTTGCATCCTGGCCCTCACTTCTTCAGCGGCCGGTGAAGAGGATCGCGAAAGACGGTCAAAGCTCGCTATCAGCCCCGGGATCCGCTCAAAGGATACGGGCAGCACAATGCAAGGTGAGCATCACCGGATTCGGGCTCAAGCTGACTCCCGAATTCGCGGTGACGGTCAAGAGGGCAATGCCGCCGGGGTCGTCGTGACGGCGCTGCGCTGAACGAGCATCGGCCAACTCGCTGGGCGGAGGAATATTTCTATGCGAACCACAGTTATCACCGGCGCCGCGTCTGGAATCGGTGCAGCGATCAGGACGCGACTCGAGAACAACGGCGAGCGCGTGATCGGAATCGATCTGCGCGGGACAGAAATTGCCGCCGATTTGTCGACCCACGACGGGCGCCAGTCCGCGATCAAAGCCATCCGAGACGAGGCCGACGATGGCCTTGATGGCCTCGTGTTATGCGCGGGACTCGGCTCCCATCTCGAAGACCTGGCCCTGATCATCTCGGTCAACTACTTCGGAACAGTCGAACTCCTGGACGGGCTGCTCCCCGATCTGGCCGGACGCCCCGCCGCCGCCGCATTGGCCATCGCCTCGAACTCAGCTCAATATGCACCCTTCGCGGACTACGAATTCGTTTCCGCCATGCTCGAAGACAACGAGGAAAAGGCCCGGGAGTTGGTCGCCAGCCAAAACGGGTTCCTGGCCTACGGTGGATCCAAATACGCTCTATGTTGTGCAGTACGCCGCCGCGCCGAACGTTGGGGTGCCGAGGGTGTTCGCCTCAACGCGATCGCGCCGGGCGCGACGCAGACCCCGATGCTCCAGGCAACGATCGATCACCCGATCTACAGCAAGGGACTCGCCAGCTTGAAGGTCCCCCTCGGCCGAAACGCCGACCCGGAGGACATCGCGAGCGTGATGGTCTTCTTGCAGAGTCGCGAAGCCGCCTTCGTACACGGAAGCATCATCTACGTTGATGGCGGGAACGATGCGACGATGCGGCCCGACCGATTCTAGCCCCAGCCAAGCCGAGACTAAGCGTCGATTTCGTCGAGGAAGATTCCGAGTCGATTCATGAAGATGTCGAATTGGTCGTGGTGGACCCAATGTCCGGCATCGGGAACCGCTTCGAGTCGGGCGTTCTTGAAAGATCCGAACCGACCGTCCTTTGAAGGATCGCCAAACCAACTCTTCTCGCCGTAGACCAGTAGCGTCGGACAAGTAATGCGGCCCCACATCGCGCGCATCTCATCCATGTCGTAGCGCTGGGGATAGAAAAGTCGAACGTAGTTGTCGAATTTCCAGCTGAAGGTTCCATCCTCGTTGCGCGCGACACCGTGAACCGTGAGATGGTGGGCTTGCTCCTTCGATAAAAAGGAATTCGCTTCGAGCATTCGCTGCGCGGCCGTTTCGATCGAGGCGTAGTGCTTCGGCACCTTCGAGGAAAACTCGCGCACCTGTTCGATCCAGGCCGCCGTGCGCTCCCAGGCAGGTTTGCCCAGCCTGCTCTTCAACATCTCGGGCGGCGGTCCGAGCCCCTCGATGTTGACCAGCTGGCGAACTCGATCCGGATAGACCGAGGTATATTGCGTGGCCACCGAGCCGCCGAGTGAATGTCCAACGAGCGTGACGGGATCGAGATCCAGGGTCTTGATGAGCTGCGCGATGTCGAGCACGAACTCCTGGATCATGTAATTTCCGCCGCGCGCCCATTCGCTATCGCCGTGGCCCCGCAGATCGGGTGCGATCACGTGGTAGTCGTCTCGCAACGCCCGCGCGACCCAATCCCAATTTCGCGCATGGTCTCGCCCGCCATGCACGAGGACAAGGGGAGGCTTGTCGTGGTTGCCCCAATCGGCAAAATGAAGTCGCAGTCGTTGGGAAACGTAGTAGCTCGAAATGGGTCCGAGAATTTCTGTTTGATCAGCCATGCCCCGAGGCTAGCGAATCTGGAGCGTCCGCATCGGGACGGAGGCTTCCTCCTCGCAGCTCGCTAAACACCCAGCTCATCACGAAATCGCCCGACCGTACCCAGATCGCAGATGGCCGCCGTTGCGCGCTCCATGCCGCGCAGACCGATCTCAATAGGTTGCATGCGATCACCGACCGCCGCCGTCACCGTCGCGGCGACCCAGGAAGTCAACGCGTAGCGGCAGTAGAGATCCGACGCCGCCTTTTCCTCGATCTCTGGCCCGCCACACGCCGCGAGCGCAGCGAGATAGCGACGCAGCAAAGCACCTTCGTCACGTTGCCGGCGCTTTACGGGCAACGAGTTGCACACGTAGTAGGCGAAATCGCGCAACCCGGGTCCGACCGCAATACAGGCCCAGTCGAGCAAGCCGACCTGATCGCCATCGACGAAGGTATTGCCAATGTGGCTGTCGCCGTGCAGCAACGTACGGGGGCCCGAATCGAGCAAGTCGTTGACCGCATCCGTGTGATGGATATAGAGCTCAGCCAGATCGCGAAACGGTTCTGGCATCCGGCTTGCGAATTGTTCGAGCGCCGACGCGACGAGTAGTGGGCCCATCTCGTGACGCATCGGAGGCGCGATCCAGTCCAGCTCCGGACCGGACCCGAAGCGAGGATCCTCCCAATATTGCCCATGCAATCGAGCGAGCGTATCGATCATGCGTTCTGGGTGTCGTGAATTCTCATCTCGCGAATTCGGAAATCGGCAACCGACGGCCGCGAGGTCTTCCATCAACATGATGTAGGCATCGCCCGCCTCATTCCAACCAGACCAGAGAGGTGCCGGAATGCGAATCGGAATTTCATCAGCGAAGCCGTCGAAGAATCTTGCCTCACGCCTTCCCATGCCTGTCGAAATGACTATTTCCCTCTGAAGAGGATCGCTGGGCGCAAACTTCGCAAAGATGGTCGACGGTGGCGACGACGGTGATGACGGTGACGGCCGGTCGGGTTGCGCTTCCGCGCCGCCTTCCCAGACAACACGCAGACGCGCTCGGCCCGTGGTGCCGCTATGCGTGTCGATGACTTCCACAGACGTAGCGAGGGCGCCTGGAAAGCGATCGCCCAATACAGCGGAAAGCCAGGTCGCGTCGATCTCTTCGGCATTCGCCGGGATCCCTTCACCAGACACGACGGGCATCTCTTCTCCCTGCCCGGGCTGCCCGACCGACCTGGCCGGTCCGGTGCTCCGCGCAATCCACGGCGCCGGCAAAGGACCGAGCACGCCGTGCCCGTTGCGAAGTGCAATCGTCATCCACCATCGCTTGGGTTCCCAAACAGCTTAGTCGACAAAATCCTTGCCAAAAGGGGCTGGCGGGAAAGGCAAGGATGGGGAGACTTCCGAAGGCGATCCAGTCCGGGGAGAAGGCACGATGCGAAATTCCATCCGATTCAATCGGCGAGGAACTTCATTGAAGGTCCGCGGACTCCTGGCGTTGACGTGTACCGGCCTCTTCGCCTGCCTGACACCCGGTGATCTCGCCCGAGACCTTCACTTCGATTCGATCGTCATCGACGGTCATTCCGACACGACACCAAAATTCGAAGACTCGAGCTGGTCCTTCGGCGATCGGCATAGCGTGGCCGACGGCAGTATGGACCTGCCGCGAATTCGCGAGGGGGGGCTCGACGTCCAGTTCTGGTCGATCTACATGGGAAAGCGCGATACGCCTGGAGAGGCGTTACGCGAGGCGCTCGAACGAATCGATGCGGTTCACGAAATGGCTGCGCGGCACCCCAGCGACGTCGTCGTTGCAGGGAGCGTACGTGAGATTCGCGATGCGGTCGCTCGTGGAAAATTCGTCAGCCTGATGGGTATCGAAGGGGGTCACATCATCGAAGAGAGCCTCCCTGCCCTACGCGACTTCTACCGGCTGGGCGTTCGATACATGACCCTCACTCATTCGTTCAACACGAGTTGGGCCGACTCGTCCGGCACGAGCGAAACGCCCGAACCCCTCCACCACGGATTGACCGCCTTTGGCGAGCAGGTTGTCGCCGAAATGAATCGTCTGGGTATGTTGGTGGACGTTTCCCACGTCTCCGACGAAACCTTTTTCGACACCCTCAAGGTCACTCGTTCCCCGGTCATTGCGTCTCATTCCTCGGCGCGAGCGCTCGCCGACCATACACGGAATATGAGCGACGAAATGTTACGCGCACTCGCCAAGAACGGTGGGGTCATCATGATCAACTTCTATCCGGTCTACATCGATGAAAAAGCGGGCGAGGAAGCCCGGGCCTATTTCAAGACGCACGGCCCACAACTCAAAGAGATCGCAACGTCTGCGTCAGCGGATGCCGGATTGCGCCGATCCTTGATGAGCCAGCATTTCAAGGAATTTCCGGTACCACAAACCTCAATGGACACCCTGCTCGATCATTTCGCACACGCGATCGAAGTGGCTGGACCAGACCATGTGGGCATTGGCGCCGATTGGGACGGCGTGCCTAGCATGCCCACGGGCATGGAAGAGATCAACGACCTGCCATCGCTGACCGAAGGCCTGCTCGCTCGCGGCTATTCGGCGGGCACAATTCGCAAAGTCCTCGGCGAAAATCTACTACGCGTCCTCGAGGAGGCAGAGAACGTCGCCGACGAGATCCGCATGGAGGAAGCCTCTGGAACGAGTCGCCAACCGAGTATCGAAGGGAGCCCGTGACCTCGATGGAGTCCAAATCAGACGAGTCGCCGGCCAAGCCAGAGGTCGGCGGACGCTACGCTAATTATGTGTTGTTCGTGCTGGTGTTGGTCTACGTCTTCAATTTCATCGACCGGCAGATCCTGTCGATTCTCGCAGAAGAGATCAAAGCGGACATCGGCGTAACCGATGCTGAAATCGGCTTCTTGTACGGAACCGCCTTCGCCGTCTTCTATGCAATCTTCGGCATTCCGCTTGGACGATTGGCCGATGTCTGGGTGCGCACGACGCTGATCTCCTCGGGTCTCTTCTTTTGGAGCTTCATGACGGCGCTGTCCGGTACGGCCAGAAGCTTTGGCTCCCTCGCCGTCTTTCGTTTTGGCGTGGGTGTGGGCGAGGCCAGCGCAACACCGGCCGCCTTTTCCGTGCTCTCCGACTATTTTTCACCGAACGTTCGCGCCACCGCACTGTCCATCTATTCCAGTGGAATCTATATCGGCGCGGGTATCGGCACATTCCTGGGCGGCATGATCGTCGATGGTTGGAACGGGGCCTATCCCGAGATCGCGAACGCACCACTCGGTCTCGCAGCCTGGCAGGCGGCCTTCCTGGTCGTCGGGCTGCCTGGGCTCTTCCTGGCCTTCTGGGTACGTACGCTCAAGGAACCCACCCGAGGCCAGAGCGAGGGCCTGACCACGTCGGTTCATCCGCAGCCCTTCAAGGCCGCGCTCGACGAGCTGATGAGTGTTCTCCCACCGCTCACGCTGCTCAATCTCTACCGAGCCGGCGGGCTCAAGACGCTTGGCTGGAACATCCTCTTCCTGGCAACCGTTGTCGCCCTCGCCGCTTTCCTGATCGATGTCACGGGCAACACAGCCCAATGGTTCGCGTTAGGCATCGGTATCTACGCCGCCATCTCCTGGGTGCAGAATATCCGCATCCGCGATTACCCCACCTACAGCATGATCTTCCGCTGCAAGACCATGATCTGTCTTTGCTGGGGCATGCCGTGCATCGCCTTCGTCACCTATGGAATCGGGTTCTGGGGTGCCCCTTATATGATTCGCATGCATGGAGCCACGGCGTCCGAGGTCGGCACCTTCCTCGGCCTCGGTGCCGCCCTCGGCGGTTGGATCGGCGTTACGTCCGGCGGAATCATTTCGGACGTTTTGAAGAACCGCTTCCCCAACGGCCGTCTGGTCGTCATCCTGGCCGCGCCGATTCTGTCCATGCCCGCCGCATTCATATTCATCACGACCGAAAACGCAACAACGGCCTACATCAGCAGCTTCCTGTTCAGCATGTTTGCGCCGATGTGGACGGGACCCTCTGCAACGACCCTGAACGATCTATTGCTCCCGCGAATGCGCGCCCTGTCATCCGCCTTCTACATCATGATGATTACATTCATCGGCCTGGCGCTCGGACCCTATCTGATCGGCTACGTAAGCGATGGCAGTACGTCGGACGGAATGGAATCTGGCGAGGCGCTACGTCAAGCCATGCTCTACGCGCTCGGCATGCTGGGCGTTGCAAGCCTATTCACGCTCGCCGCCTTCAAGTTTCTACCGAAGGACGAAGCAACACGACTGGATCGCGCTCGTGCCGCTGGGGAGCCCGATGCGACCTGATTGGATTGATCAATCCTGGGCGACGTACTCCGAGAGTTCCTCGCCCCGCGCCCGCGCCTGATGGCGGTCGCGCAAGATCTCTGCCGCCGCAACGAGAATTTCGCGCTTCGGAAATCTTGCATCCAGGCGCTCAATCTCGTCGAGTTCCTCTTCCGTGAATCCGGCTTCGAGTCGCTCGGCGCGCGCGACGTGACGCCCTGGAAACGAGAACGCCAGGTCGGTCTCTCTTTGAAAACCCTTGGCTCGCTCGGCTCGTTCCGGATCGTCGCGCGTGAATTCGCGAGACCACTCACTCCCGAAACGAACATGGGTCAATTCGTCCGCCAGGACGGAATCGATCGCCTGCGAAATCTTCAGATCGTCCACCTCTTTGCCATATTCGAATCGATCCATGAAGAACTCCCCGTCCAGTCGGAATGGTCATTGGCCGATCCAGAGATCTTCGGGCGGCGCGGCCCCGTGGCAAAGCCTTCCCCCGATCCGAGTTGCCTCTTGTTGGTTTTCCCGCAAAGCTTCCGCCATCATGGAGAATTCGCCCCCCGACCTCTGGCTGTCCGAAGACCCCCTCCCCTCGAACCCGGCGCAGATCGTCAAGCGATGGCTGGACGAAGCCTTCGCCGCACGCGTTCAGGCCAATCCACATGCTGTCGCGCTCGCGACCGTCGATTCTGACGGTCGACCGTCGGTGAGAATGGTCTTGTGCAATGAGATCGATCCGGAGGCAGCCGCCTTCACCATGTACACCAACATCGAGAGCCGGAAGGGGCGTGCCCTCCGAGGCGAATCCCGTTGTGCCATCGTCTTTCATTGGGCTGCGCGCCAGGCGCGAATCGAGGGCCACGCCCACCTCACATCAACCGAAAAATGTGATGCCTACTTCGCGACGCGTCCCCTCGAAGCGCGACTCGGAACCTGGGCCAGCTCGCAAAGCCAACCGGTCGGGTCCCGCGCCGAAATTCTCGACAAGCTCGACGAGGCAGCAAAGCGTTTCAATGCGACCAAAGAAGAGGACGTCGTCCCACGTCCGGCGCATTGGGGAGGCTTCACACTCGTGGCAGATTCGATTGAACTCTGGGCAAGTCGCGAAGGTCGGATTCACGACCGAGCGGTCTGGGCTCGAAGCGAGAGCGAATGGCGGCCTACGCGATTGCAGCCGTAACCATGGCGAGTCCGATCGTCTAGAACTAACGTCTAGAGCACGCCGGACATCGCGAACGCTTCGATCAACCCATCCCCACACTCGCTCGACGGGCTCTTCGCCCAGCCGTTCCCTAGCTTGCCCAGACCGGTTCTGCCGTTCGCAACTGCGTAGCCGGATGCTGCCAATCGAAGTCGACGCCATCAATCTGCAGCGGCCACCGCACTCGTTTGACTGGCCCCCAATCGGACGCCTCAATCTTTGGATCGAGTTCGTCCTCGGTCGCGGGGGCGAAGTCCGGTCCATGCGCCACGGACCGTGTCGTACAAAGAAGATGGGCCACCCGAGCCAAGGAAAGCTTCGCGGATCGAATTTCACCCTGCCGCCGTTGCGAGAGGGCCGAAACGGCGGCCGCCGCGAGCAGATAACCGGTCGCATGGTCGAGCGCTTGAACGGGTAGCGGCCGTGGGCGCTCGCTGCCCGACTGCGTCATGCCATGGTGGGCGATTCCGCAGCTCATCTGTACCAGGCTGTCGAAGCCGCGGCGCTTCCGCCAGTCCCCAGCCCAGCCGTAGGCATTGAGCGAAACATCGATCAGCGCGGGATTGATCGTTCGAAGAGCCTCGTCGCCATAGCCGAGATCGGCCAAAGCATCCGGCCGATAGCCGTGCAGGAGAATGTCCGCGGAATTGAGCAGCTGCTCGAAGATCTTCCGATCGGAGAGATCCTTCAAGTTCAAGCCCGCACAACGCTTGCCGAGGGTCACCTCCGGAATCACCCCCGGCTCCTCCCAACCCGGTGGATCGATTCGCAACACATCGGCACCGTAGGCCGCAAGGAATCGACCCGCGACGGGTCCAGCCAGGATTCTTGTCAGATCAAGAACACGAACGCCGGCAAGGGGTCGAGAAGGTTTGACATGAATAGCATTCGGCGCACACGATCCCTGCGAGTGCCAGAGGACGAGTGGCGTCTGTGCCACGGCGCGCCCTTGCGGATGGGCCTGCCAGGCGTCGAGACCCCGCATTGCGGCCGCACAGCCACCAGCTTCGACAATGGCCGATTCCAGTTCGTGGGCGTCCCATTTCGAGACTTCGGATTCGATGGCTTGCCGATCGCCACCACCCAACACGGCGAGCGCGGCTTCGCGGTGAGCGGGAACGTTCGTGTGCAGGCGGATCCAACCCTCTTGCGCTTCGTAGTCGCCGGCCAGGTCGTCCCAGGCCGAAGGCATGTCCCAGCCCTGTGGCCGGAGGCTCCATCCGAACCAATGGGACGCCAGCCTTCGATCGATCCGAACCTTCGGCGGCGCCTCATCCGTCCCGCAAGACAGACGCGCAATCTCGAGCCCGGCAACCCCGATCGAATCCGCCGCCAATCCCGTCACATCAAAATACGATGGCAACTCGCCTTCGCCGACGCACAGAATCGATTCTTCGGTCGTTGGCGACTCGTCTCGCAGGGACGCGAGCATCTCTTTTAGAAAATCCGATGCCATTTTTCATTGCCTCCGGTATATGAGTCCATCCACCTGCGAGGTCAGAAAATCAGATCGCGCCCAGCGCTTCAATCTTGATTGATTCGATCAATATGAAAAAGAACGACGACGAACGCTTCTTTACGCACACGACCGAGGACGCCTGCGCAGCACTCGGAATCTCCCACAGCACACTCTACGCCTACGTCAGTCGCGGCCTGCTTCGCGCGATCAAAGATCCCAGCGAGAGCCGCAGGAGTCTTTACGATCGACGCGACATCGCCCAGCTCTCACGACGTAAGTCGCGGGGCCGATCACGACGCGCCGTCGCGGCATCAACCCTCGACTGGGGCGAACCGGTACTCGTCTCTTCGATCACACGCGTCAGCAAAGGCGCCCTCTTCTACCGAGAGGAAAACGCCCGAACACTTTCGCAGACGGCGACACTCGAGAGCGTAGGCGAATTGCTGATCGGCCTTCCCCTCGACTTCACCCTTTCACCGGCGGGCGAACACGACGAGGCCGCCGACCCGAAGCAATCCCCCTATGCCCGAGCACTGCGATGCCTGACCCGGCTCGCGACGATCGAGAATCCGATCGGAAACATGCACGGCCCCGGTGCACTCCTGCAAATCTGCGCCCAACATGCGGCGGGCACCCAAAGAAACGAGCCTTCAGCAATCCACGAGATGCTCGCCGAGGCTTGGTCTGATCACCCAGAGGCCCCAGATCTGATTCGTCGCGCGCTGGTACTTTGCGCCGATCACGAACTCAACGCCTCGACCTACGCGGCGCGCGTCGCGGCATCGGCCGGAGCCAACCTACCCGCTTGTCTACTATCTGGTCTCGCGACGCTTTCCGGAACGCGCCACGGAGGCCTCACTCCGATCTGCCTGGACTTCATGAAGGCGGCTGAGAAGAAATCCGATCGCAGGATCACCCGAGCACTCCGGGAAAGTCCGCCACCCGGATTCGGACACCACCTCTACCCGGATGGCGACCCAAGAGCGACGGAGATCCTAGAGCACTGCAAGCCCTCCGCACGCTGGATTGAGATCACTGATCTGGTCGCAAGCGAAGCGGGACTTCTTCCCAACCTCGACTTCGCCCTCGCGCTGCTCTCGGACCGGCTCGAATTGCCGCATGGGGCCGGCCTTGGAATTTTCGCCGTCGGACGGATGACCGGCTGGATCGCTCATGCCCTGGAGCAAGGGGCGTCGGGCAAGATCATTCGCCCCCGAGCCCGCTATGTCGAGAAGCAAGGCGAATAACAGGACCAGGAGCCCCATCCTCCAAGATTCGAAACGATGTTTCCTCCTTTCGTCCACTTGCCAAGGCCTCCATCACCCGTCGCCACGAGATGAATTGGATATACCTTGTCGACCTGCGAACAAAGCCCAGCTCTTCGATAGCTGTCGCGATGCCCGGCAGATGCATGGCGCCCCAGGGCACGACGATCTCTCGGTATTCATCTCTGTAGTCGATGATACGCGCAACGACATAGCGGTTGCGCCGATCGATCAGATCTTCCGTCATGGCGGCGGATGCCTCGGGGTTCGCCCGCATCCGCTCATAGATCTCGAGAAAGCCGTCGAGAAAATCGTCGCCGCGATAGAGTTCTCCGATTTCCTCGAGCAATCCGATCGTACGAGGATCGAAATCGCTCAAATCGAGATCCGCATTCATGAAAATCGGGCGATTCGAACTATTCGGGCCCTCGCCCGCACGCGCCTCCCAATCCACATAGTCCTCGATTGCTTGCTGTTCCCCAACACCCAGCGCCTCCGCAAGCGCACCGTACGACAATCCACCCGCGAGCAAGCCTTTGACATCCGACACGCCCTCGGTGAGAACGAGCATCGAGGATGAGCCTCGACCCAGATCGTGAAAGAGCGTTCGATACCCCTCGTCCTCGCCGATATGCATCATGCCGACCAGGCGAATTCGCCGACCTTGATTCTCGTAGACGCGATCGGCCAACGAGATTCCCTCTGTGTCGAAACGCACGAATCCCTTCGTCGCGGAGCCGACACCGATCACCAGGATGGAAGCGGAAAAGAGAACGATCGAAGCAATCAGAAGCGTGGAGGCAATGAGTTCGTAGCCCACGAAATACGGCCATGAGAAAAGTCTTCCCGAAAACCAGTCGCGCTCGAATTGCCAACTCTTGCCGCCGCGAAGCAAACGGATACGAAGATAGACGGCCAATGCGATCAGGCATTGGACTCCGACGGCCCATGTTTCGAGTTCAGAGCGTTCGACTAGATAGACAAAAGGGATCAGCCCGATATTGAGCAACAGCGAGCTGACAACGATCGGCACAAAGACACTGAGCGGAAGTTTGCGGGTCAATCCAAGCAGAGGAATTGCGAAGAAGCTCTGAATCACAACGAAAAGCGCGACTGTATTGCGAACCGAAGCCAGAACCTCACTGTCGGCGAATAGACACAGAAACGAAATCGCAGCGTCGATCGCATATCCGGCAACCAACACATTCGTGAAGATAGAAAAGAAGCGGCGCACCATCGTTCGAAGATACCCCGTGCACGCCGCTTCGCATGGCCGCCGATCGCCCGGCCGGCGATCCGGATCGGACCGGGAGCATTCGAAATGTTAGGAGGATCGGGGCTGATTGAGTAACCTTTCGGTGTTTTCGGTTTCAATCCTCCACGCGCAACCCTCGATCGCTGGGAACGCGAATCCATCATCCTCGTCAAGACCGAACGCCAACGCAAAACGCCGAAGACCGACCCACAAACGAAACGCACCAATCAGTGACTCCGGAGAACCCGCATGCTGTTAGTCGACAAACCCAATCGCCCCCGCACTCGCACTTGCAAGCTCTTCGGGCCCTTGACCCTCTCGCTCTTCGCGCTCGCAGTCACGTTCGCCGCCCTGACGGCCGCATCGAGCGTGCAAGCCAGGCCGCTCTCAGTGAGCGAAGTCCCCGAGCCCCTTCGACCCTGGGTGCCATGGGTCCTCTACGGACAAGAAGCAAGCCGCTGCCCCTTCTTTCAGGATCAACGGGAATCCATGCCGAAGGGCTGCGCCTGGCCTTCGAAACTACGACTCGAACTCGACGATCAAGGGGGGCGCTTCACGCAACGTTGGCGCATCCACGTCGCCTCGAGCGTCGCCCTCGTGGGCGATGACAAGCATTGGCCGCAGGACGTTCTGGTCGACGGCCAGGCCGTCTCGGTCCTGACTCGAAACGGCCTTCCCCATCTCCTGCTCGATCCCGGTCTTCACGTGGTCACCGGTCAATTTCGCTGGCGGCGTCTGCCTGAGCTGATCCAGATTCCCGCAGCGACAGGACTCGTCGACCTGAAACTTCGCGGGCGATCCATCGAGTGGACAAACCGGGACAACGAAGGACGTCTATGGCTTCAGAAACGAGCCGAGGTCGACGTCGAGCCGGGGGAATCGAGCCGAGTCGAAGTGGTCGTTCATCGTCGTGCCATTGATGAAACGCCCTTTCTGCTTGAAACCCGAATCGAGCTGCGCGTCTCGGGCGATGAACGAGAAGTCATATTAGGCAAGGCTCTCCCCGCCAACTTCCTGCCCATGTCGCTCCAGAGTCCGCTTCCCGCGCGCCTCGACGCGGATGGACGGTTACGCGCTCAGATCCGCCCGGGTACCTGGGTCATGACCTTGATGGCTCGACACGATGGACCGGTCACTTCACTGTCCGTACCCACACAGCCTGCGCCGCTCATACCGCCTCCCGCATCACCTTCAGCATCACCTTCAGCACCCGCCCAACAAGAGGACGATGGAAAGAGCGATCGGAGCCCGGCCACCGTCTGGGACTCCGATGAGGTCTGGTCCTTCGATGCCCGGCCCAATCTTCGCATGGTCGACATTTCCGGTGCCGCGCCGATCGATCCGACACAAACCACGCTACCCGCAGCGTGGCATCGCTTGCCAGCCTACCTGCTGCGCCCGGGAACCGTCCTCGAACTGAGCGAGAAGCGTCGGGGCGATGCGAATCCTGCCCCAGATGCCCTCGACCTCACTCGTCGATTCTGGCTTGATTTCGATGGCGGTGGCTTCACGATCCAGGACGAAATCTCTGGCGTCATTCGCCGCAGTCAGCGGCTCGAAATGGGAGAGGGGGTTGCGCTCGGGCGCGTGGCCCTGGACGGGAGCGACCAAATGATTTCGGTCGTCGAGGGTTCGACACGGCGCGGTGTCGAAGTCCCACTCGGCCGGATCGGCCTCTCCGCCGACAGCCGTGTCAACGGCCGAAGCGGGCTGACCGCCGTCGCCTGGGACCACGACTTCCAATCTGTCGTGGGGGAACTTCACCTGCCCCCCGGATGGCGGCTCTTTCACGCAAGCGGCGTCGACAGCGCGGCACGAACCTGGATCAACCGTTGGTCGCTACTCGATCTCTTTCTCGTCTTGATCGTCGCCATGGCCACCATGCGACTCTTCGGTGCGCCGTGGGGCGTGCTCGCCCTGGCCGCCCTCACCTTGAGTTTTCCCGAACGGGGCTCCCCCGAGTGGAGTTTCGTGTCGGTCCTGGCGGGCATCGCATTGGTCCGCGCCCGCGCCGAGGGAAACTTTGGACGCGCCGCAAACCTCTTCCGCGGACTCACAGCGGCCACCCTGGTGTTGATCGCGATTCCCTTTTCAATCGACCAGATTCGCGTGGGTATGCATCCAGCCCTCGAATACCCCGGCGCGCACGGCACGGCCGACGGCCTAACATTCAACCAGGTTTTCACCCCGGCCTTCAACGATGCTGACGAAGCCGAAGCGCCCGGCAGAGCACGAATCGAGTCGCTCGCGCAGCGCGAAGCCAAAGTCGCAAGCTACGCGATCAACAAACTGGCCGGTGACGGCGGGAGCGTGACAGCGTTCTCCTCCCCACCGAACAGCCCCTACAACTACGCCCCCGACCCGAACGCGCGCGTGACGACGGGCCCCGGACTGCCCGCATGGGATTGGAACCGCGTTCAGCTCAATTGGAGCGGGCCCGTCGAGCGAAGCCAAAGCCTCTCGTTCATGCTGCTCTCGCCGGGCGTCAATTTCTTCCTGGCCTTTCTGCGCGTCGGCCTGCTCGCGCTTCTGATCGGACGCCTGTTGTGGGAAGTCGCCGGGCGTTCATCGCGCGGTCTATCCGGCCAGAGCACGACAGCTGCGAGCCCACCCGCGACGTCCACAACAACATCCCCGACAGCGACAACCGCAACGACTGCGACAACCTCGATCGCCCTGCTCACGCTGGTAGCGATCGGGTTCCTTTCGCAACCGACATCAGCACGTGCCGACATGCCTTCCCCCGAGATCCTCAACACGTTGCGAATCCGTTTACTCGATCAGCCGGATTGTTTTCCGCAATGCGCTTCGAACCCGAGGCTTTGGCTCGCGGTCGGACCGGAACGCCTCGATCTGCGACTCGAAGTCCATGTCACGACCGGCAGCGCAATTCCCTTGCCGGGGAGCCTGAACAGCTGGGTACCTGGGCGCGTTCTGGTCGATGACCAACCGGCTGAAGCCTTGATGCGTGATCCCCAAGGACTCTTGTGGGTCCAACTCGAACCCGGACAACACCAGGTCTCGATGAGTGGACCCTTGCCGGACCGGGCCAGCGTCGATCTCCCCTTACCCATGCGCCCACACCGGACCATTGCAACGACGGATGGCTGGACACTTCACGGCCTGCGCGAGGACGGACGTGTCGACGCCAGCCTTCAGCTCACGCGCGTCCGAAATGATTCCGACGATGCGAGCGAGACCAAGCCTGACTCGGGAGCGCTCCGCCCGTCCAAGCTCCCACCCTTCGTGCGCATCACACGCAATCTACAACTGGGCCTCGATTGGAAGATCAATACTCAGATCGTGCGCTTGACGCCCGCAGACGTCGCCGTGGTCTTGACCATTCCTCTACTTCCGGGCGAATCGATTACGACCGAAGGGATAGAGGTCGAGAATGGCGAAGCACTCATCACGCTGGCACCCGGCGTCAGCCGACGCGACTGGACTTCTGTGCTCCAGATCCAATCCGAGCTCACGCTCTCCGCGCCGAAGTCCCTGGCCTCGAGTGAAACCTGGCGACTCGACGTGAGTTCTCTCTGGCACGTTGAAGCATCCGGAATTCCGCCGATTCACGTCTCCAATCCACGGGGCGCACGCGTCCGAGAATGGCGTCCGTGGCCTGGGGAGGCTGTTTCGTTGACCATCACGCGGCCGGCCGGGGTCGACGGACAAACGTTGACGATCGACTCGAGCCAGCTTCGAATCGATCCCGGCCTGCGTTCTGCGGAAGCGCGACTCGCGCTTTCGATTCGGAGTAGCCGTGGCGGGCAACACCTCATTCGACTGCCCGAGGATGCTGTGCTCAGCAGCCTGACGATCGACGGCCGAGAACAACCAGTCCGACAGGAAGCACGGGAGATCACCCTTCCGATTCGTCCCGGCCTCCAGCAAATCGTCATCCAATGGCGCGAAGCCCATGGCCTCTCCAGCGGCTTCGTCTATCGCGCACCGGAAATCGACCTCGGTGCGGAAAGCGTCAACCATCAAGTGGAGATCGCGCCTTCTTCGGGAAGGTGGATTCTCCTGGCCGGCGGCCCACGCCTTGGCCCATCGATCTTGATCTGGCCAATGCTGGGAACCCTGGCCGTGCTGGCCTTTGCGCTCGGCCTTCTGGGACAAACGCCGCTCCGTAGCTGGCATTGGCTGCTGCTCTTCGTCGGCCTGACGCAAGCTCCGATCCTCGCTGCGGCCGTTCCCGTCGTTTGGCTTCATCTACTCAGCTGGCGCCGAATAAACGGAACCGGCAGCTCGAAGACGCTGTTCAATCTGCTTCAGCTGGGACTCTTCGCGCTGACCCTTTCTGCGCTCGGTGTGCTCTTCTATTCGATCCAACAAGGACTACTGGGGACCCCGGCCATGCAGATCGCGGGAAACGGATCGAGCTATGAGACTCTGCGCTGGTACCAGGACCGCATCGCGGCCACGCCGCCGACTCCCTGGGTGCTCTCGGTTCCCATGCTCGTCTATCGCCTGGCGATGTTGGCCTGGGCCCTGTGGATTGCACAGGCCTTGATCGGATGGCTGCGCTGGGGCTGGTCTTGCTTCAGTGAAGGAGAAATCTGGCGACCGATCCGGGAAAAGAAATCCTAGCCTGAACAGGTCTCAGTCCGGCTCGTCGTGCGCGACCAGGGCCACACCGATCATTGAGTCCCTCGTGACGAGGCCAGACAGGCGGCCTTCGTCCCAACCCGCTGTGGCCGGCGGGCGGAGTGGAAGAACAAGGTAACGCGTCTCCGCAGTCGTATCCCAGACTCGGATCTGAACCGACGCGGGCAAGTCGAGACCCATTTCGTGCAAGACCCGGCGCGGTTCGCGCGCCACCCGCGCCCGGTACTCGGGGCTCTTGTACCAATCCGGAGGGAGGCCCAAGACCGGCCAGGCCGTACACGAGCATTGCGTGCAGACGATCACGTGGTGGAGTTCGGGCTCATCTTCGAGCACGACGATGTACTCCCCCTGCGGCCCCTCGAAGCCCAGCTCCGCGCAGGCCGCCGTACCATCCGCGAGCAAGCGCGCATGATAGTCGGGATCGGACCAGGCACGGGCCACCACCTTCGCACCGTTGCGCCAGTTGACGCCCTCCTCGAGCCCGCCTTCCGTCGCCTCGAGCAAGGCATCGATCTGCCCTTCCGGGAGGCGCTTCCCTTCCGCGAGGGCTGCCTTCAAGGCCAAGGCACGGTCTTCGACCCTGGCCGCTTCAACGCTGCCTCGAGCCCCGCTCATTGCCCCGCCTCCAAATACGTCTCCCAGAGATCGACCACGACGGTCTCGCCGACGGCCCCATCCTCTGGCCAGAGGTCCGAGGCGCGGAACAGAACGTGGTAGGTCGGCTCCTTTCGAGGCGGGAGACCATGGGCCGATGCGTCGGGAAACGAAAACGGAGGGGTAACACGCAACACTTCACCGCAAACGCCTCGCACATAACGTGGCACCCGCGTATGGCCCCTCGGATGGATCCGCCGCACGCGCACGCGTTCGCCGATTCTGAAGAGCGGATTCGTTTCACTCGTTCGACCATCGGCCTCGACCGAAGCGACCGGCTGAGCCAATGGGAATGCGCCCCCAGCGAGTTCCTCGAGTCGCCCGTGGGCGACGATTCCCTTCTCGACCAACAGCGTCGCGACGCCCGTGAGCGTTCGCTCGTAGTAGCAGGCGTTCAAATAGTGAACCGGCCACATGCGCTCGATCGAATGACGGTATTCATCGACGTTATAGGCCCGTAGGGCCCCAATGCATAAAACGTTCAGACCGAACGCCACGGCCTCCCAAGGCTCGTGGAAGGTGGGCTCGTTCTCTTCGACCGACACGCGCCCGAAGCCACTCATTCCGCCCAGATCATGAATTCCGTCCATTTTCGCCTCCCGACCTCATGGACTCTATCCCGTGCGATTCGACTTTCAACGCAACGCGTAGATCAAACCACGGAGGCGCGGAGATGCCTAACCGGAACGACTCTCGACCTGGCCGCGATCTCTCTTTCCTGTGCGTTATCGTATCGGTGAATTTCCACAACGCGTCCGGTTCTCTCGGGCCGAGCGGATGTCAGGAGAGCAATGAGGGCAGCGGTCTTCACCGAACACGGCGGCGTCGAAAAACTCTCAGTCGACGAGATCGACGACCCGACCTGCGGCCCCGGCGATGTCATCATCCGAGTGGGTGCCGTCTCGCTCAACGGCTTCGACCCAATGATTCTCGCTGGAACCACCGGCTTGAAAACGCCCCTACCCATGACACCCTGCGGTGATTTTGCGGGAGAGATCGTCGAGCTCGGCGCTGACGTCGATGGAGCGAAGTGGAAGGTCGGCGATCGCGTCTGCCCCCACCCCTTTGTCCTGGGTGAAGGCATGACCGGCGAAACACGAAATGGCACCGCGTCGCAATTCGTACGCATTCCGTCGAGTAGTCTGATCGCGACACCGGACGGTGTCTCCGACATCGAGGCCGCCGCGCTCCCGATTGCCTACGGCACCGCCTATCGCATGATGACGACTCGAGGACGGGTAAAGGCCGGTGAGAAGATCCTGATTCTTGGTGCAACCGGCGGTGTCGGGACCTGTTGCGTCCAGCTCGCCAAATCGATCGGCGCCGAGGTCTTCGTCACAGGGAGCGCCTCCTGGAAGCTCGACAAGCTCAAAGAGATTGGTGCGGACCACGTGATCGACACATCTCGGGAGGACTTCGTCGAAGTGGTCCAGAAAGCCTGCGGTCGTCCCCGAATGTTCGACCACAACCGTGGCGTGGATGTCATCATCAACTATATCGGCGGCGAGACCTGGGCGAAGTCGCTTCGTTGCCTCAAGACGGACGGTCGGATGCTGACTTGTGGTGCGACGGCCGGCTTCGAACCCTCGACGGACATTCGATATATCTGGACCTTCGAACAGAATATCATCGGCTCCAATGGCTGGATGCCGGCGGAACAAGAAGCGGTTCTGGCGATGGTCGCAGCAGGGGAGCTAACGCCCGTCATCCATGCGACCCGGCCGCTAGCCGAAATCGCGAGATCGATGCGCGAACTCATCGATCGAGCCGTAGTTGGAAAATCGATTCTCTTGCCCGGCGATTGAGCAACCGCCGATAGACGAAGCGAGCGATCCGCGACCGCGCGACTGGAACGCGGCGAGAACGCGACGATCTAGAAGAAGGCCATCCGGAGGATCCCGCCGATCACCATCCAACAACCGAGACCGAGCACCACCGCGAACATCATGCCACGCGCGGCATCGAGCGAATCGTCATGCAATGTCTTGCTACTCAGCAGGCGGACGACTGACTCCGGCGTCGCGCCAGCCGCATCCGGATCACTTCGCTCGCGCAAAGATGGAGAATCGCGCCGATTGACCACCGCTGCGCTACGAGCATTGATCGAGCGAACGTTCGCCCTGGCACTGAAGGGTTGTTCAATCGCGGCATCGCTGTACATCGAGATCATGAAGAAACTCCTCGGGAGCTGGGAAGACGCTGACTGTCAGTTCCATTTCTAACATCTCGCTGCGTCCATGTGTGTGTCGCCGATCACGTTTTAGTGCCGCCCCGGAGCCCTTCGACCTCCGTCGGCGCTGAGCGCTCGAGGCCGCGTCAATCGCGACGAAAACGGAACCTTTTAGGGGACTTGGGCCGCTTCCCAACACGCCACAGCGCCCTTGGCGCCCCGCAAGCGCAAACCGACCAGACCCGCGCTTGGTGGCGGTGCGGCCGATTGGGCTCTGCCCATTGCCGACCTGCCTGCCTCTCAGAAACGAAGCCGCACCAGCGCCTTATCGGGCGAGACGCTAGGGTGCGCGGCTCACCCATCGCGCCAATCGATAAATTCTTGTGACCGCAAGCCATTCAAGACGGCTTGGTCGGCTGTGGAGGAGCATGTCGTCGTCGAGTCAATCATTGGACGGGGGCGAGCCGCCGGAGCGCAAGATGCCCGGCATCCTGCAACTGGCTTGGCCCGCCGTGCTCGGCAACCTGCTTTATTCGACCGTTGCCATGGTCGACATCAAGATCGTTGGTTCGTTAGGCGCTTCGGCCGTCGCCGCCGTCACCACCGGCAACCGGATTTTTTTCGTCTTTCAAGCCGTCATCATGGCCATGTCTGCGGGCACGACCGCCATGGTTGCTCGAGCCTGGGGGGCCGGCGACCGCGACGAAGCCGAACGCATCACCAAGGTTTCGGTGATCGTGGGCGCGTCAGTCGGACTCCTTCTATCCGTACCGGGCGTATTGTTCTCGGGCTCGCTTGCTGCGATCTTTCGCCTCGAGGCCGAAACCGTCGCGCAGGCCTCGGATTTTATTTTCTACTTGAGCTTCTTCAACGGCTCCTTCGCAGTCGCGATGATTCTGGGAACCGCGATCCGGGCCGCCGGCGACACGCTGACCCCGCTCGCACTCGGCGCGATCACGAATGTGGTCAACGTCGTGTTGGTCTACGCCTTGGTGTACGGCCGACTCGGCGCACCCGAGATGGGCGTCAAGGGCGCAGCGGTAGCGACGGGTACGGCCTTTACCCTCGGCGCGCTGCTCTCGCTTCTCTTCTGGTTGAAGGGCTGGTTTCGCATCGGATACCCTCGTGGACGGTCCTTCTCCTCCGAGCGACTCCGGCAGCTGCTCAAGATCGGCTACCCGTCCGGACTCGAACAAGCGGCTGTCCAACTCGGCTTCATCCTCTTCCTCTGGATCGTCTCGTTCTATGGCACCGCGCCCTACGCCGCCTACGGAATCGGCGTGCAGATTCTCTCGTTCTCCTTCGTCGTCGGTTTCGGCTTCTCAATCGCCGCTTCGACCCACGTCGGACAGTTACTCGGCGCGAAGAACCCGGACGGGGCCGCACAAAGCGGCTGGCGGGCTCTCAAATTATCAGTCGGGAGCATGGTACTGCTAGGCGCCCTGATCATCGGATTCGCCGAACCGATCGCCCGCTTCATGATCGATGACGACGAGGTGGTCCGGCTCACGGTCGTCTTCATCTATATCCTCGGCGCGGTGCAACCCCTGATGGCGATCGAATTCACGCTGGGTGGGGCATTGCGCGGCGCAGGTGATACCCGTTTCCCTCTACTCACGACGATCATCGGACTGGTCATCGTCCGTGGCTCCGTCGCCGCCCTTTTCCTCTGGCTGGACTATCCCGTAGAATGGATCTTCGCGGCTTTGATCGTCGACTACGTGGTCAAGGCGACCATGTTGATCGTGCGCTTTCGGCGCGGCTGGTGGAAGACGATCGAAATCTAGGGCCTCCATGACATACGATGAATTCGACCAATATTGCTCGACACTCCCCGCAACGACCAAGGTCATCCAATGGGGTGGCTCACGGGTCTGGAAGGTCGGCGGGAAGGTTTTTGCCATCGGCGGCTGGAGCGACGACGAGCCAGGCTTCACCTTCAAAGTGGACGATGAGACTTTTGGCTTTCTTTGCGATCAGGCCGGATTGAGGCCGGCCCCCTATTTCGCGTCACGCGGCATGAAGTGGATTCAACATCACACCGCGCCCGGCCTCACGGATGACCAGTTGCAAGATTTCTTTGCCCAATCACACCGAATCGTTTCTCTCGGCCTAACAAAAAAGAAGCAAAGGGAGCTCGGCCTCAACCAATAGTCCCGGCCGGATCGCCGAATACCGCGCAGCGAAGATCTCGGTCCGCCCTACCGTTTCGCAATCCGAAAGAAGCGAGCCCGCTCACCCCTCGTTTCGTCGAGGTCTGGATACTTCGCGTGAAAGGCCTCGAAGACCTTCGCAATCTCTTCCGGATCGTCGAGCGCCATCAAACGAGCCCGATACACGACGCCATCCACGCGAACGCGAACCCGGGGATCTTCCAGGACGTCACGCACCCAGCCGCGCTCGTCGGGGACTTCGGTTCCCATGAGTAGCGACGTTGCGACAAAGGCTTCCCTGTCGACTACGACCACCCAGACATTGACGGAGGTGGGATCCTCGATCGCCGTCTCGAGTTGGATCTGCGTCAGGTCGACGGCCGTATTCCAGTCGGCGGGCCAGGAACCTTCGGTACCCGACAAACGCCCACCTGCAAAAGGACCAATCGGTCCACACCCCGTCAGCAATCCCAGCGCAAGGACCGTGATGAGCCCGAATAGAATTGAGGACCGAGCGGCCCCCGTCGCGATGGGATCTCGTTGAAGTCTGGACTGGCTCATCGATTAGGCTCCTTTGATCACGGGCGAAACAAAGTTAGGGCACTTGAGACCATCTTGTCTGCTCCATGCTGAGAAGATAGTTTCTTCGGGACTGGCTTCTCTCGGCTTCGCCTATCTGACGGGCCGTCCAAGACAAGCCGAACAGGGGTCGCAGGCCCGAAACCGGCCCGAGCGAGCCGGGTGGAGTTCAACTTGACTGATTCGACTGATCGATCGAAAGAGGGCCCGCGCGCCATGGTCGCGACCCGACAAGACCGGCTCCTCGTGTCGGCCTCGCAGGCCGTCTCGCGCCGGGGCCTGCTCACTCGTGCCATGACACTGGGTGCAATATTGGCGTGGCCCACACTCGGCCGGGCACAAGCACAGCCAACCCTGAATGGGCAACCCCCGACGACCCGCGATGCCAGCAACCTATCCCATGAGTATCTGACGAAGAGTGAGTTCGCGTACGTCTCACCACTCCGTTCGAATGGGAGCGAGAGTACCTGCCATGGCGAAGTCTGGTATGCCTGGCTGGACGACTCGGTCGTCTTGATCACGGCGAAATCAACATGGAAGGCCCGGGCGGTGGCGGGCGGTCTCGACTCCGCGCGAATCTGGGTGGGCGATCACGGGCGTTGGAAAGGCTGGTTTCGCAACAACGAAGCTTTCAGACAGGCTCCAAACTTCCGAGCAAGCGCCGCGATCGACAATGACCCGAAGCTGCTCGATCGCCTCATGAACGTCTATCAAACGAAGTACCCGGCCGAGTTCAGCGACTGGGAAGGTCGCCAACGATCCGGTTTCCACTCGGGCGAGCGAATCATCATCCGCTATGCCCGGGAAATTTCAAAATCCAAAGAGAGGAATTCACATTGACCTATCGCGTCATTCAATGGGCCACCGGCGGTGTAGGACGCGCCTCGGTCCAGGCCATCGACTCGCACCCGGAGCTTGAACTCGTCGGCTGTTGGGTGCACAACCCCGAGAAAGCCGGTCGAGACGTCGGTGAGATTTGCAATCTACCCGCCAATGGCATCACGGCATCTAACGATGTCGAGGAATTGCTCGCACTCGAAGCCGATTGCGTGATGTATTCACCGATCGTTGCGAAGCGAAAAGAGATCGTACGCATTCTCGAATCGGGAAAGAACGTGGCGACCCCGCTCGGCTATTTTTATTCCGGCAAGCGCAACGTCTCCGACCTCGAAGCCGCCTGTCAGGCCGGTGGTGTCACGCTCCACGGAACCGGCATCCATCCGGGCGGTGTCACGGAACGCTTCCCGCTCATGGTGTCCGCGCTCTCCCGAAACATCACACACGTCCGCGCGGAGGAGTTCTCCGACATTCGGACCTATGGCGCGCCGGATGTCGTCGGCGAAATCATGGGCTTCGGAAAGACGCCGGAGGCGGCCAAGCAGGGTCCGATGCTCAATCTATTGGGGCATGGATTCATGGAGTCGATCGACATGGTCGCCGACACCCTCGGCTTCGCCCTGGACGAGGAGAAGCGCACGAAGCACGAGGTCGCAGTCGCCACGAAGACGATCGATTCTCCGATCGGACCGATCGAACCGGGTCTGGTCGCCGCGCAACGATTCACCTGGGAGGGGACGGTCCGCGGCGAAACCGTCATTTCGGTCCGAACGAATTGGTTCATGGGCGAAGAGGGTTTCGATCCGGGCTGGAGCTTCGGAGCGGAGCACGAACGATTCGAGGTCGAAGTCACCGGAGACCCGAGCGTAAAGGTCACCTTCCGCGGCTGGCAGCCGGAAACGATCGAGGCTGGCCTGAAACGCAATCCCGGAATCGTAGCCACCGCCACGCACGTAGTCAGCTCCATCCCCTACGTCTGCGACGCGTCACCCGGTCTCAAGACCTACCTCGACCTGCCACTGATCGCAGGACGTGCCGCACAGGAGCTCTCCTGATGATTTTCGACTCATGATCCTCGATCGCTTCAAACTAACAGATCGCGTGGCGATCGTGACCGGAGCCGGCAAGGGCATCGGCCGAGGCATCGCCCTCGCCTTCGCTGAAGCCGGCGCTGACGTCGTCTGCGCAGCGCGAACCGAGGCCGATATCGAATCCACCGCCGACGAAATCCGAAAGCTCGGACGCCGCGCACTCGCTGTTCGCACGGACGTCGTCCAGACCGCTGACCTCGAGCACCTGGTGGAAGCGTCGCTCGAAGAATTCGACCGTTTGGACATTCTCGTCAACAACGCCGGAGGCACGGGTCCCCGGGCCGCTCTCGACACCAGTGAAGGATTCTTCGAACGGGCGCTGCGCATGAACGTGACCCAGGCGTTCTTGCTCTCAAAGCTTTGCATTCCCAAGATGGTCGAGACCGCGGGGGGCGGGGCGATCGTCAACATCTCCTCGCGCACGAGCGATATGGTCCAAACGGCCTTCGTTGCTTACGCCGCGGGCAAGGCGGCGCTGAATATGATGACGCGCAATCTCGCGGCGGAAGTCGCGCCCAAGATTCGCGTCAATGGGATTGGTGTCGGTGCGATCGCGACCGATGCACTCGAGGTAGTGCTGACCAACGACGCGCTACGCGAACAACTCGTTCGCAATACGCCGATGCAGCGCGCGGGCACAGTCGAGGACATCGCCGCCTGTGCCCTCTACCTAGCCTCCCCCGCCGCCGCTTTCGTAACGGGTCAGATCTATCGCGTGGATGGCGGCAGCGAGGCTCCGTCCATCTCGGTTCCGGTTGCGCCTCTTTGATCTGACGGCAGGCATCAGCCGGGCCCCAATGCCGCGAAGCGTGCTTGCGCGGTCCGTTCAGCGTTCGGGAACGAGTCTGTTATTCCGCCGCACGACTGGTCGAGAAATCGGCGTTCGCATCAAGTCGAGGCCACCCACCGTGGCAAGCAATGGGTCGACGCGCGCTCGGCCATCACTGCCAAGCCCCTGATAGTGGTTCAGCGGGCGTTGCAGCATCCATTGGCTATAGGAGCGAATCATTCGCTTGCCACGCTTTCCGCCGATCGTGAATTCGTGTTCGCCCACACCTCGCGGAATCTCTTCCGCCTGGGGATTGGCCTCGATCCAGGCATCATTGGCCGGCAGGCTCGCCATCAAGGCGGGCATGGCCTCGGCGAAGAGTCTCTCCAGCACCGGCAGTAGAGTCCGCGGCACTTCGTCGTCTGGCAGGAAATGGCCTGAGTTCGGCGCCGGGGTATTCATCGAACCCACCCATCGAGCCACGTTTGGCGCGAGACGGCGCATCTGTTCACCACTCCAGGGGTCCCGGTAATTGTGTGCGTAGAGGGGCCCCATCAACCCGAAATCTCCGATACTCGGCCGCGAGCCAAGCAGAAATTGATGCGCGGAAAAGTGTTCGTCGAGCTCCCGCAGCAGGGATTCGTAGTCGGACTCCACGCCCGCGACCGTCTCTTCAGTGATCCCCAAGAAGGGCAACGATCCGCGGAAGGGAGCCGAAATCTTCTCTCCGAACGCACGCTGCTCATCCGGGTTCGCGTCCGGGATGGCCGTCTTTCCAAATTCCTCGAGAATGAAGTCCAGATTGTGCGCCCAGCGATAGTGCATGGCGGGAATCACCAGCCATTCATCGCCATAGACCTCGAAGAGCAAGGCAACCAAACGCTGTGCGGGTCCATCAGGATAGACCGACGGCCCACCATGAACCGCCTCACAATGATCGATGATGTCCGTCGTATCCTGAATCAACTCATCGTCCGGCGTCTGCAGGACCGGAATCATGCGAAAGCCGACGCGTTCAAATATTTCCGGGGGACCGGACTCCTCGACGAAAGGAATATTGCGATAGCGAAGGTAGGCGCGCGCCTTTCCCGTATAGAGAGAGATCGCGGCGCCATACAGCGTGTAAGCGGAAATCATTCTTCAGAGTCCCAGATCGACGGGCTGCTTCAAGATTTTCCGACAAGTCGCCAAATTCGAGGCAACGCTCGGTCGACTCTTCACGCCCTCTGTCAGGTTCGTCAGTCCCGGGTAGCGTGCGGCATCCGGCAGTCCGACGGCCAGCTCGAGGTTCATCAGCTGCGTCGCAACCGAGAGATCGGCAATTGAAAACGCATCGCCTACAAGGAATTCCTTGCCATCGATCTCGCCCTCTAGATAGTCGAGAAAGCGCGGAAGGCGCTCCGTCGCGGTCGCTCGCGCCTTCTCGATATCCGGCTCCTGCTTGGCGAAGATCGGAAAGACGATCGGGCGAAAAATCCCGAGTCCGATGCATCCCGCCAATTCCGAATCCGCATATTCCTCGAACCAGAGCGCGCGGCCATACTCAAAGGGATCCTTGGGGTAGAGCGCCGGCTCGGGCTGCAATCGCTCCAGGTAGGCACAGATCGCAGAGGAATCAGGAATCACGCCCTCCGCGCCCTCCTTCGAAATATCTCGATCGCGGAGCGCCGGCATCCGGCGCGCCGGGCTGATCTTCTTGAACCAATCCGGAAAGGGCATGCTCACCCCCTCCTGTTCGAAATCGAGCCCCTTCTCCCGAAGGACGACCTCGACCTTGCGAACGAAGGGCGAGAGCGGGGCACCGTAGAGAACCAAATCCATTGCAAACTCCTTCAGTGTCAAAGTCCGAATCGAGTGCGACGCCGGGTTGGGGCATCGATGCCCCTGCAGATTCGACTACGCCGGCCCCGACGGGTCGTTTCGGTTCAGTAGCCAGTCTGTGTGTTAGCACGCTCGCCTACGCGTCCCAGTCCTCAAATCGAATTCGGGTCAACGCGCAAGATCGCGGATCGGGCCAGAACATCCGGAAGCGCGGACCGTTCGTTCTCCGACAGACCAGCCCATGTATCGCAGAGTTCCGTCCAGACACGCACCTGAAATGTCTTGATCACCGCACGAAACGGATGGCCCCGCAGCTCGCCACGATAGAGCGCCCTCCCCTGATCGAAGGCCGCCTCGTTGAACACTTGCTCACCGCGCGCCGTCGCCGCGATCCAGGCCCTCTTGTTCTGCACCATCAATGGAGCGAAGGTTTCCATGATGACTTCAAGAAGCGGCTGCAGCGCCTCGGACAGGTAGATCGTCCCACGACTGCCGACATGTCGCCCTTCTCGGATCCCCTCCAACCACGCAAAAGTACGCGGCGCCCGACTCTTCAGATCTCGCGCCACGCTGGGATCGATCAAATTCATGCTGAGTTGCCCGTAGGCACTCGCGTCCGCAATCGTGAATCGCTCACCCAGGATCCACGGCTGAGTACTCAAGAGCGATTCCATCGCTGCGAGGTAAGCACACCAGGATTCATGCAACAGATCGTGGGTCGCGGGAAAGCCCGCCCGAGACGGAGGCACCCGCTCCTTCTCGACATCAGCCCGATAGTCCTCCGGTGCAACGCTGAACAGGTACGGGCATCGACGAACCTGCCGACGCGGAAGGCGCCTGCGTAGACCAGGCTCGAACATTGGCGAAACCAGACGCGACAGCTCACGCGCCGTGCGTTCGCCCATCGTGGTATCCCTCGCCGAGCCCACCCAACGCATGTGATGAACCAGATAGAGCCCGAACTCGTCGAAGGCTTCGTCGATCAACTGCGCAACGAATCCCGGACCCGGCTCGACGGGAAAGAGCGGTGGATGCTCGCTCGCCGATCGAGCATCCGACCAACGGCCTAACGCACTCGAGTCGTACTGAAAATTCCGGCCATCCTCACTGAAAAAAGGCACACTAGGATACTCATCGAGGGCCCGATCCATCTCCGGATAGCGCTGGATTCTCCGATTCCGTTTCGCCCGAGCGAGCCAGAGGGAGCTGGTGACATTTTCGAGCCACTCGCCATCGCGAGGCAGACGCCGGAAGGGGCGCTCGTGAAAGCGCAACATGGCCTCCAACTTGAGTAGAAAGGGAGACGCTTCAACACCCCAGACGATCGCTGTCCGCATGACGAGAAGAATATGCGCTAGAACCTGACGGGGACAGACCGACGGCCCACGATCTCGATGAGATACCCGCCGACCTTCGACAGGGAAAATAGAAAGAGAAAGAGAAGAAAAGGGAGAAGGACCATGATCAAGCTCTACGGACTGCGCATGAGCAACTACTACAGCCTGACCAAGGCCTTGTTGATCGAGAAGGGACTCGAATTCGAGGAAGTCAAAGCACCGCCAACCCAAGAAGAAGACACTCTTCAGCGTTCGCCGATGGGCAAAATGCCGTCCATCGAAGTTGATGGCCGATTCATGTCCGAATCCCTCGCGATCTTCAGCTACATCGAGCGCTTGCAACCCGACCCCGCCCTGCTTCCCGACGACCCCTTTGCTGCGGGCAAGGTCATGGAACTCGTCAGCCACGTGAAACTCGATATCGAACTCGTCGCGCGGCGCTTCCTGCCCGAAGTCCTGTTCGGCAAGCCGGTCAGCGACGAAACAAAGAAGCACGTGAAATACGATCTGACCAAGGGCATGAAAGCCGTCGCACGGCTGTACGTATGTGCGCCCTACGCGGCGGGCGCAGAGTTCACGATCGCCGACCTCTACACCTACTACACCTTCGGCCTGGCCGGCATGCTCACCAACAAAGTGATCGGCATGGACCTGCTCGCCGACCATCCCCAGATCCGCGAACTCCAGGGACGCCTGGCCGAACGACCCAGTATCGCGCGGGTCAGCGCGGAGGCCGCCGCCTAACGCGCCGCGAGTCCGTCGATGGCGCTCGCGATCAGACCGGCGCCGACATCGAGAATGCGGGCACCCCATTTGGGATCGTCTGGACGAAAAACCTCCAGAAGTTCCTTCTTGATCGCCAGACCTTGCGCAGAATCCAGTTCGCCGTGTTGGTGGAGCCAGTTGTCTGCACGCATCGCCTGAAACACGCGCACCGGCTCGTGGGTTCCGAATTCCGCAGCGGCCACTGTCAGATCGCAGTCGGGAAGCGCTTCTGCGAGTCCCGTCATGATCGAGCCGTGAACGGCCGAAGTCACCGAGTCCTCGGATTGAATACTCCGGACGCAATCCCCCCACCATTGCCGGGCACGAACGACATCGGGCGACTCATCCGGTGGCTCCATGATCATCTCGACTTCACCGTAAGGGCCAAGACCCGTGTGCACATCCAGCCAGATGACCCGATCGGCCCCGCGCGTTGCGCGCTTCACCGTATCACGCACCCACCGATTCGATTCCTCGGGCTTCTCCCCACCGAATTGCACGCCTTCGGGATGAATATATTGACCGACCGACAAGGCGGCCTGCAGTGCCGGAAATCCATGCGCCTGCGCATATTCCAGTAGTGCGCCTCGCCGATTCTCTTCCGCGCGCTCGTCATCGATTCGCTCTGGGTTGATTGCATCGTAGAGCTGCTCGTAGCCCACATTCGCAACATGGCCTTCCGGATGCGACACAAAATTGCGATTGAGATCAACGTTGCTCTCGTTGACCCTGCGCAGTGAGGAAAACCCGAAGGGGTTCAATCCGTGCACCAACCAGAGACCACACTCTGCGCTCAAATCGAGTTCCGATAGTTGATCGCGCAGCAGTCGATGTTGAATCGCACTGCCCGCAAAGCCCTCGGCGCCGTGGAGGCCGGAACTGATCACGAGAACTTTGGACGGAGTGTCTGGACCGAGATAGGCCGTATCGATCGAGAGTTCGGCTCCCGCTCGCGATCGCACCGCGAGCGCATGGCCGTCGATTTTCGCTCCACGCGCCTTCGCGGCTGCGAGAAAGCGCTCTCTTGCTTGGACGTAGGAGTCGGAAACGTGCTCTTCACTGTGACTAGACATGGTCGCGAGATTAGCAGAAACGACTGGGAGAATGGCCTCCCTAGACCTGGACGGACAAGCCCAAGGCGCTCTCTCTGGCGATCGGCCTTGGCATCTCGGCGCGACTCCCCCAGCCGATTGCACATTCTCTTTCACGCAATTCCGGCTCGATCGAAGCGTAGACAGCCTGGTACCGGTACCAGGGAATGGTCGTCCAGAGATGATGAATCAGATGGTAGTTCTGGCCGAGCAGCATGACGTTCGCAGTCCGACCGGGATAGATTCGCGTGTCGAAATAGCGACCCTGCGTCGAATGCGGATGGTGGGGCAGATAGTCGAAAGCGAACGCCAGGAATAGAGCAGCCAAAAGGGCGGGCGCAAGCCAGAGTGCAGTCACCCAATACCCGTATCCGCCCGTAAACGCCCACGCGAGAAATCCGAAGATGACAATGTCCGTCGCGACCGCCTCGTAGAGACTGCCCTTGTCCCGCCATAGCTTCGAATGATAGAAATGCCATCGGTAGGCGGGCAAAGCCGCCAGTAGCATCGCTGGCCGAAACCATGTCGGCCCGACGGACACGACCCAATCCGGATCACGCGCGGGATCATTGGTATGGCCATGATGTGCGTGATGCACACCATGAAAGAGCGGCGCCGAAACCATCAACATCGCTCCGCAGACTCGCCCCATCGCATTGCCGATCCGCTTCGAACGATGAGCCGTTCCGTGCATCGCGTCATGCATCACGGTGAAGCCGATATAGAAACAAATGGCCAGCCAGATCACGCCGAGTGAGGCCGGGATACGCCCAGAGACAACCCCGGCGATACCCAGTCCATAGCCGCCGACCGTCGCGACGAAGAGCGTCATCGTCGGATTCCAGGCGGCATCGGGTGCACCGATCCATTTTCGATCGAGCTTGATTGATTGGGTCGCCATCGAGTCGCTCCCTGTCCAAGTTCAGACCAAGCTTCGACTTTCCCCATCTCCCTGTGAAGCGTATGATGGGCCAAGAACCATTCATTTTGAGCCAAAATGCCAGAAAACTCCAAGAACGCCCTGCCGATGACGGCCGACTATTTCCGGCTGATCGTGCGCCATTTTGGTCGCACCCCGGAGCTGACGGCCGAAATCATCAAGGGAACCGGGGTCGACCTGGCTTCCGCAGAGTCTTCCGAAGCCAGCGAGCCCATCCTCCTCGAACAACAATTGCAGCAGATCCGGAACGTCTCGAGAATCGTCGGATCCGATTGGGCCCTCGAGATCGGTCCGCGATTTGGCACGGCCGCGCACGGCGAGTTCGCGAGTGCCGCGGCCAGCGCACCCGATCTCGGCGCAGCTCTTCAGATCCTCGAACGCTTCGCGTATATCCGAGCCCCCTACTTTCAGATCCACCGGGCGGACGCCTCGAGCGAATTGATGCTCGAGGTGCGCCCGCGACTTCGACTCGATTCGGCGACCTGGATTTCACTCGTGGAAACCCTGCTGCTGAGCATTCAATCCACAGTCGAATCCGCCCTGGGTCGGCCGATCGAAGAGGCACGCTTTACGATGGACTTCGAGGCACCCACGCATGCAGGCCGATACGCCGACGCATTCCATGCACCCGTCGCGTTTGGCGCCGAGCACACTTGCATTCGGCTTCCGCTGTCGTGGTGTTCTCTACCCTGTCCCTATGCAAACGCCACAACACATCGTCGGGCCGTCGAACGCCTGGAGACCGCAGAGCGAAACTTGCTCGATCCGAAATTTCTAGTTGGACAGATCGAAAATTGTCTAGAGAACGCGACCGGCACGATGCCGAATATCGACATCGTCGCGCACCATCTGAGACTCTCCCGACGCACCCTGGCTAGAAGGCTGAACGAACAAGGCACTTCCTTTCGCACGATCACCGAACAGCACCTGCGCGCGCGCGCCGTCGAACTACTCTCTGATGAGAGCCTCGATATCAGCGAGATTTCCGGAAGACTCGGATACTCGGAGCCATCGAATTTCAGCCGCACATTCAGGCGCTGGTTTGGCACGTCTCCGCAAGAATACCGAGACTCTTCCACCGTCTGCAAAGCGCCCTCACAACAAAAAGGAGCCTAGACATGGGCATTCAAATCAACGGCATCGCACATATCCAACTCACCGTTCTGGACGCAGATCGATGCCTCCCCTTCTGGGAACGCTTGTGCAATTTCATGGGCATGGAGACCTTGATCAAGGGAGAGGACGTCATCTACTGCATTGGTGGCCGAACCGGCATTCTCGTCCGAAAAGCACCCGACAACCACAGCCCCGGGCGCTTCGACCAGGACCGCTCGGGCCTTCATCATTTCTGCTTCCGCGCACGCAGCCGGGAAGACGTCGAGACCGTTCACGATTTCATCGAAGCCGATCCCGACGCCAAGGTTGTGCATGGCCCCGAAGAAGGTGGGCATTTCGCGCCCGGCTACTACTCGATCCTATTCGAAGACCCCGACGGCGTTCGTGTCGAGGTGAATCACATTCCAGGCAAGGGCCACCTCGGAAGCGATGGCCAACTCGGTAGCGGCAATGGGCCGCGCGACACTTACTACAGTTCAGGCGAATTTCACGGTCGCGATTCTGAGGATTGATCGGCGAGTTCCTCTCCGCCGCCGAACCTGTTTCGGGCGGCCCCGGGAAGCGGTCGTGCTAGACCGGATAGCCGTGTTCAGCCAGACTGAGATTGAATGTGTGGGCGATCCATCGATTCCCCTCGCGCGTCTTATCCTCGATCGACTCGCGCACGGCCAGCGGAACCGGCAAGCGCGCGCGCGCCGAACGGGCCCGGCGAGTGATACCTAGCATTCGCTTGCGCAGACTCGGCCCCGACCGAGCATAGATCGCGGAGGCGATCCCGGGGCGCTCCAGACGCAACATCCGATCCGCGACCGCCTGACTCAGGCGAACGTTATGGCGACGATCGGCAAGTTGCCACACACCTTCCTCCACATCGATGTCCAGAAAAAGACAAAGTTCCGTTGCGAATCGACGCGGGTCCTCCTTCAACTCCTCGAGCGCAAAAACACCTACATTCTTCCGACCCAGCGCATCGACGAAGACTCGAATCGTTCGGGCGTAGTCGAGATGCGAAGCGAGTTCATCGCCAGAAACGACGGCTTCGAGCCATTGTCCAGGAGACGGCGATTGAGAACGCTCGAAAGTGCGGCCCCGATTCTCGATGTGGCGTCGTCTGAGCTTCTGGAAATACAGCGCTTCGACGAGGTCGACCGGCCGACGAATGCCGATCACGACACGGCAATCCTCGAAGACGTCACGTAGGTTGCGCGCGATCGCACAGCGAGTCTCCAGCGGAGCCGCCGCCAATCCTTCAAAGGAGAAGAGCGGCAGCCTGCCCGGGCCGATAGCGGGCAGCACCTCTTCAGCCCAGATCCGCCGCGACTCCTCCCGATCGGTCGCGTGAACATGCTCCCAGAAGAGCTGATTGGCGAGACGAAAGGTCGCATCGCTCGAGCAGCGGCGGTGCGCCGGGTCGGTTTGGCGGACGACACGCTTCCCGAGCAATTCGATCTGAGAGTGTTTGGCGAACAGGGATCGCTGGAGAGTTGTTGTGGCGGTTTTGGGCAGCCCAAGATGGACGCACAAGGGACGGCACATGCTATTGGGACTGGCCGCGGCTTTTCAGTCGCGAAAGCAGACTGCGAACGGTCGCCAACGCGCCTCCGCTCGAATCCCGGGCGCCCCGATCGCGCTTCAGCTCCGGAACCAGCCTTGCGAGATGGCCTTGCCACGGTCTGGTCGCCTCGCCCTTGGCCAGTAGGAGCCAGATCTGCTTCTCCCCGGGGTCAACCCATTCGCGCAAAGTGATTCTTCGTTTACGGCACGCCTCTTCGATCCAACGCAAATCGTGCCTGACGGTTCCCGGCGTTTCGGACTGATGGCTGCGACCGACCCATCCCGAACTCGTATCGCCCTCACCCGCTCCGGCTGGCAAGAAAGACGTCAAGAAGACGGCGTCGTCTGTACCAAACTCGAGAAACGCATCCAGGGTTTGTTCGATCTGTTCGCGCGACGCATGAGTCCAGATCGACCGGGCAAGGAAGAAGTCGAAGCGGACCCCGAAGTCCGACGGATCAAATTGGTCGTTGGATAGAAAACGCGGCCGCTTCTCGGCCAATGCTTCGGGGCCGAGGATCTCGCGCTTGCCGACCTCCAACATTTCGAGATTGGGCTCGATGTCGAAATATCGTTCCGGCCGAAGAAAGTGGATGAGCCAGTACCCGCCTCGCAAACAGCCGCGGCCCAGGTCGAGCACGCGAGATTCTGGGTAGAGGCCAATCCGAAGCAAAGCGATCAGCTGCAGACGCCCCATAGCCTCGAAGACTTCCGCGCGCCCCCCGAGAAACGTCGTGGCAGCAAGGCGTTCGGCCTTCGCTTGAAGAGTCGGCGGGTCCACTTCGACTGCCCGGGTCGCGAGACTTAAAGCCCCAACGCTTTCGCGCAGCCCGTAATCCCGGCGCGGTAGACACCGCTCGCGATCCGCTCGGCCTTCTCAGCTGGAATGCCCGCGGCCTCGAATGTTCCCGTCCAGGTCAGGGTGCAGGCGTTCTCTCCGTCCGCGTTCACGACCATCGTCGACGAATAATTCTTGAACGGCATCGGACCCGAAACGATCGAGTAGGTCACGGTCATCTTCTCGGGATCGAGGACATCGAGCAACTCGACGACATGGCTCTCTCCGATCGGGATCGAGCGGGTCGCGCCAACACCCTCGCCCTCGACCACGCACTCGTCGATATTGTCCATGATCGCGGGGATGCCGCCGAAGTCAGCCACCAGAGCCCAGAGTTTCTCGGCAGGGACAGCGAACGAACCAGTTTCGATGACTTTGGACATTTCGGGCATGGAAGACTCCTGGCGTTGAGAGCGGGTTGATGCTCGATTGGCTTGAGCAGGCATCGATAAGTATGTGATACTTCGCATCTCGATTCAGGTGCCGCCTGGAATTGCTTTGCCGGAATCCACCGGCCCGTCCTCTAGATCGTCACACAGAGCGAATCGAGAGAGCGAACACGGATTCAATCAGAACAGGAAGAGAGAACATGGAACTCACCACCATCGAATACAAAAAGAAGGGCGCGATCGCCTACGTCACGCTCAACCGCCCGGACAAGCTCAACGCGATGAACAATCAGATGCACGAAGAACTCGGAAACGTCTGGCAAGACTTTCGGGACGATCCGGATTTGCGCGTCGCGATCCTCTCCGGCAATGGCAAGTGCTTCAGCGCGGGCGCCGATCTAAACGAGCGAGCCTCCGGCACCTATCGCTACGACGGAAAGTTCCCCGACATTTCGCAGACGCAGAACGTCTTCAAGCCGATCATCTCTGCCATGCACGGCCACGTTGTCGGCTTCGGCATGTGGATCTCGATGGATGCCGATATCCGGATCGCAGCAGAGGACGTCACCTTCTGGCTGCCCGAACCCCAATGGGGCATTGCCACGATTCCGGCGGCCTGGTTCCCAAGGATCATGCCCTGGGCCATTGCCTCCGAGCTGTTGTTGATGGCGGAGAGAGTGGACGCACAGCGCGCCTATCAAGTCGGCATGGTGAACAAGGTCGTTCCCCGCGATCAGCTCATGGCCGAAGCCGAGAAGGCGGCCAAGCGGATTGCCGAGCTCAGCCCGGTCGCGGTGCAGGGAATGAAGGAATTGATGGTCCGCGCCGCAGCACTCGATTACAACGCCGTCGATCAGTTGACAGGCCTCGTGCAGAACCAGGTCATGAACTCTGAAGACCGCAAAGAAGGCGTCAAGGCCTTCGCCAAGCGGGAGAAGGTCGAATGGCCTGGATGTTAGTCGACGAGAGCCAGCCCTGATCCCTGTGGTTCGCATCCAGCTCGCTCGGGCACGACCAAGATGGGCGACCCGAGCGAGCGAGAGATGCGCTTCGTTTCCTACTCAGGGACCACTGAAGATGGGCATGTTCATATATGCCTCTTTCGGGCTGTAGTCCATCGCGCCGTCTTCCGACCAGCGGGCCAGCTCGGCACGACCCACGACGAACCAATGCACCTCGTCGGGCCCGTCCGCCAGGCGAAGCGTACGCTGACTCGTATACATGTCCGCCAGCGGCGTCCATTGCGATACGCCGGTCGCACCGTGAATTTGGATCGCATCGTCAATGATCTGGCAGACGCGGACCGGCACCATCGCCTTGATCGCACTCACCCAGACGCGCGCCTCAGAATTGCCCAGCACGTCCATCGCCTTGGCCGCCTTGAGCACCATCATGCGCATGGCTTCGATGTCGATGCGCGCCTTCGCGATCGTCTCGACATTCTTTCCGAGTTGGGCGAGCGGCTTGCCGAAGCCCTTGCGCGAAATACCGCGCTTCGACATCAACTCGATTGCGCGTTCGGCGGCACCGATCGATCGCATGCAATGATGAATGCGACCCGGCCCCAGACGAACCTGCGAAATCTCGAATCCACGCCCTTCGCCTAGCAGGATATTCTCCTTGGGGACTCGGCAGTCGGTGAATTTGATGTGCATGTGGCCGTGAGGCGCGTCGTCCTTTCCGAAAACGTGCATCGGACCGATGATCTCGAATCCGGGCGCGTCCGTGGGAACCAGAATCTGCGATTGCCTCGTATGCGGGGGCCCATCCGGGTCGGTCAGGACCATCGTGATCATGATCTTGCAACGCGGATCGCCGGCGCCGGAGATGTAGTACTTCTCGCCATTGATCACCCACTCATCGCCGTCGAGCCGCGCCTCACACTGAATATTCTTCGCGTCCGAGGAAGCGTTGTCGGGCTCGGTCATCGCGTACGCCGAACGAATCTCACCGTTCAGCAGAGGCTTCAACCATTTCTCCTTTTGCTCCGCGGTCCCAACACGCTCGAGCACTTCCATGTTCCCCGTATCCGGAGCTGAACAGTTGAGACACTCCGACGCAAGCGGGTTCTTCCCCAACTCGGAAGCGATATAGGCATAGTCGAGATTCGAAAGCCCCACGCCCGTCTCAGAATCGGGCAGAAAGAAATTCCAGAGGTCCATCGCCTTGGCTTTCGCCTTGACACCATCGAGCAACTCGAGCTGACCGGGGGCCCAGGACCAACGATCCTGGCGGTTTTCACCGAGCCTAAAGAACTCGAGCGTGATCGGCTCGACCTCTTCCTTGATGAACGCCTTGACCTTGGCGTAGAGCGGCTTTGCGTCCTCCGACATCCGGAGGTCAAACATTTCGTCCGTTGTTTCGAGACCGGCCATGACCCTCTCCTCTCTTCTCTCTTCGTGATTTCATCGGTTGTTGAGTTCGCACGCCGCGATTGGCGCCGCGCACGCAAATGAGTTTGTTTTAATGCAACTGCATGATAATCTTCCGATGCGCGAACGCAAGACCCGGAGACCCCGAATGCCCCGCAACGCCGACGAGACTCGCGCTCGACTGATCCAGGCGGCAGAGCGGCTCTTCGCAGAACGCGGAGTCGAAACCGTCTCGCTCCGCGAGATCAATCGCGAGGCCGGGCAACGCAACGCCACCGCGCTTCAATACCACTTCGAGGATCGACCGGGGCTACTTCGCGCGGTGCTCGCGAAGCACGAAGCCGCCGTCGAAGAAAGTCGTCACGGACTACTCGACGAGCTCGAGAAAGACGGCCCGACCGATCTGCAACGACTGTCCGCGGCCCTCGTCCTCCCGGTCGCCGAAAAGCTCTCGGATCGCGCCGGCGGACGCCCCTATTTGCGTATCGTGGCGCAACTGATCAACAGCCATGCTGCCCGCGTCGACCCCACAGCACTCGAAGCCTCCGGCAGCAGCCTGGATCGTTGGCGCGCGATGGTCGAGTCCGAAATGTCGCCGCTTGCCGTCGATCCCCTGCATAGCCGCTTCACCGCACGGCGCATCATGTTCGTCGAACTCGCCCGCCGCGCCGAGAGCCCGAGGCGTCGGGACGACCGGCTCTTTACGAGCCACCTGATCGATCTGGTCACGGCGATTCTCGATGCTCCGATCTCCCCTGAGACACGGAGGCTCCTGGCCGAACGAGCGCGGCGCTGACCGGCCGCACCATCCAGCCCTTCGCCTTGAATCGGCCATAACCCCCCGCCGCCCTTACATCGCGAATGCACCCGACCGCCTCTTCGCGCTACCTTTTCCACCATGCGAATCACTCCTCTCTTCGTCGTCCTCTCACTTTTTGTCGCCGCCCTGCAGAGCGCGTGCCTGCCCATCAACCAAACGCCCGGCCTGAGGCTCGGCGGATCCCTTGCGCCCACGCCGACCAATTTCGAATTCGTCTCCGATCACGACACGATTCTCTTGCGAGCGCAGGGAGACATCCTTCCGCGTGTCGTCACGATCTGGGGCGTCGGCTTCCCGGAAGCACTCTATGTCTGGGGAGACCCGGCTTCGGGCTGGACGAAACGCGTCGCGAAGCGGCCGGACGTGATGGTGCGAATCGGAGAGGACGCGTTCGAGCTCCGCGCTGAAAAGGTCAACGACCGATCAGAACTCGAGATCGTGGTCGCCGCCTACGCGGCGAAATACGGGAAGGACCTCGATGCCGTCTTTGGTCGCCCAGCGACGGTCGAGGATTTCGCACTGGTCTACCGCCTAACGTCTAGAGACTGATTGCCGGAGCGAGGAAGCGCGATGATCCGTGGAAGCTGTTTGTGTGGCGCCTTTCAATTCGAGATCAACGGCCGCGTGAGCGATCTCCATCGATGCCATTGCTCGATCTGCCGCAAGGCGACCGGCGCCGGAGCGATCGCCATCCTGGCCACTGCCACCAAGAGCTTCGAGTGGCTCTGCGGCGAAGACACGATTCGGAAATTCGAGCGCCCCGGTGGATGGGCGACGAGTTTCTGTTCCGAGTGCGGGACGCCGGCTCCGCACCTCGCGCCGAACGGGAAGATCTGGATGATTCCGGCTGGCTCCCTGGATGACGACCCGGGAAAGCAAGTCGCCGAGCATATTTTCGTCGGGTCGATCGCGAGCTGGGACCGCGTTGCTCCGGGCGCCGCCGAATTCGACGAATGGGGTCCCGAGCACCAGGAGCCTGACTCCGGGCACGTCGATGCGACCGCAGAGGACGGCTAGAGTCCGGAACCACTTTCGACTACCAATTGCTCAGCACACGGCAGTCACGACGCGGCCCTCCGAAGGACCACAGGAAAACACTCACCACCAGCTGCCGAGACCGAAGCCCAACGCCAAAGCCGCGGAACCAGCCAGGAGAAAACGAAATGAAGATGACGACCGAAGAGGCCTTCGTGAAGGTCCTGCAGATGCACGGCATCGAACATTCATTCGGCATCATCGGGTCGGCGTTCATGCCGATCTCCGATCTCTTCCCGAAGGCCGGGATCACCTTCTGGGACGTCGCCCACGAAACGAACGGCGGTTACATCTGCGACGGCTATACCCGCGCGAGTGGCAAGATGGGAATGGCCATCGCGCAGAACGGCCCCGGGATCACGGGCTTCGTGACGGCGATGAAGACGGCCTATTGGAATCACACGCCGATGCTGTTGGTCACGCCGCAGGCCGCCAACAAGACCATCGGCCAGGGCGGATTCCAGGAAGTTGAACAGATGGCCATGTTTCGAGACATAGTCTGCTACCAGGAAGAAGTGCGCGATCCGTCGCGCATCGCCGAAGTGCTCAACCGGGTCATCCTCAAGGCCTGGCGTGGTTCCGCGCCCGCCCAGATCAATGTACCCCGCGACATGTGGACCCAGATTGTCGACATCGAGCTGCCGCAGGTGGTCCGCTTCGAACGATCCGCTGGCGGCAAACAAGCGATTGCCAATGCGGCGGCGCTGCTCTCGCAGGCTCGCTTCCCGGTCATTCTCAATGGTGCCGGGGTCATTCTCGGCAACGGCATCTCGGCGTCGAAGGCGCTCGCCGAACGACTCAGTGCCCCTGTCTGCTGCAACTACCAACACAACGATGCGTTCCCCGGAAGCCACCCACTCGCCTGCGGTCCACTCGGCTACAACGGTTCGAAGGCGGCGATGGAATTGATTGCCAAGGCAGACGTCGTTCTTGCTTTGGGAACCCGACTCAATCCCTTTTCGACGTTGCCCGGATACGGCATCGACTATTGGCCGAGCGAAGCCAAGATCATCCAGGTCGATATCAATGCCGATCGCATTGGACTCACCAAGAGAGTCGCCGTCGGGATCGAGGGCGATGCGAGACAGGTTGCAGAGCAAATCCTCGATCAACTCGCGAGTGACGCCGGAGAGGCCGGTCGCGGGGAGCGCGAGGCGCTCATCCAAGCGACTAAATCCGATTGGCAAGCCACCCTCGCCAAGATGGACCACGAAGACGATGATCCAGGAACGACCTGGAACGCGCGATCGCGCGAGCGCGACGCCGATCGCATGTCCCCGCGGCAGGCCTGGCGGGCGATCATGGAAGCGCTTCCGAAGAACGCGATCATCTCCTCCGATATCGGAAACAACTGCGCGATCGGAAATGCCTATCCGAGCTTCGAAGAAACGCGCAAATATCTGGCGCCCGGACTCTTCGGCCCCTGTGGCTACGGTTTCCCGGCGATCGTCGGCGCGAAGATCGGTTGTCCTGATGTTCCCGTGGTGGGCTTTGCCGGGGATGGCGCCTTCGGTATTTCCATGAGCGAGATGAGTTCTGTCGGCCGTCCGGAGTGGCCGGCGATTACGATGATCATTTTCCGCAACTATCAATGGGGCGCCGAAAAGCGCAACACGACTCTCTGGTACGACGACAATTTCGTCGGTACCGAACTCGATCCTCAGGTGAGTTATGCGCGGGTCGCGGAAGGTTGCGGCCTGACCGGCGTCACCGTCCAGACCCAGGCTGAAATGACCGAAGCCCTCAAGATCGCCTGCAAGAGTCAGGCGAACGGCATCACGACCTTCATCGAGGTCCTGCTCAACCAGGAACTCGGCGAACCCTTTCGCCGCGACGCCATGAAGAAACCCACCGTCGTCGCGGGCATCGACGCATCGGACATGCGTCCGCAAACGGGGGCGGATTCGTAGACTAACACCACGAAGGCGGGAGTCGGCAATGAGATTGAAGGACAAGGTCGCCGTGATCACCGGCGGTGCCAGCGGCATGGGCCTGGCCAGCGTGATGCGCTTTCTCGCCGAAGGCGCGCAAGTCGTGATCGCCGACTACAACGAGGAGACCGGCAAGGCCGCGCTGGAGACGGCGAGTTCATTGGGATTCGGAGATTCCACCTCCTTCGTTCGCACGGATGTCGCAGTAGAAGACGATGTGGTCGCCATGCTCGACCGGGCTCTCGAGGATTTCGGACGCCTCGACGTGCTCTTCAACAATGCCGGGGTCGGGGGCGCCATCGGGCCGCTCACCGAAACCACGATCGAGGATTGGGACTACACCTTCGACGTACTAGCCAAGGGCGTCTTCCTCGGTATCAAGCACGCCGCGCGAATTCTCCGCAGACAGGGTACCGGTGGCTCGATCATCAATACCGCTTCGATTGCTGGGCTCAGTGGTGACGGCGGACCGCTCGTCTACTCCGCCGCCAAGGCGGCCGTGATCAATCTATCGATGTCCGCGGCCGTCGAACTCGCTCCGGACCGCATCCGAGTGAACGCAATCTGTCCCGGCTTCATCGCCACACCCCTGGCCGACAACGGCGACCCGGAAGGCACCCGAAAACACTTCGCCAAATCACAGCCCTGGCCCGAATTCGGAGAAGGCGAGCACATAGCCGGCGCCGCCCTCTTCTTCGCCAGCGACGATTCGCGATTCGTGACCGGCGAGAAGTTGATCGTCGATGGCGGGCTCACCGCCGCCGGACCCGATCTCTCCAAGAAATTCCCTCGCACCTCGGCGCGTCACGCCAAAGTCGCCGGCGTGACGAAAGGCAGCACGGGTGCAGCCAATGAGATCCGCCGGCTTTAGACTGAATGGGAAAGGGGTTGCGTGCAATGGATTCCAATGAGCTCGAAGAACTCGCAAAACGAATCACCCGGCTGGAAAGCCTCGAAGCGATCAAGCAACTCAAGGCCAGCTATTGCGACGTCTGCGATGACGACCACAACCCCGATCGAATCACGAGCCTCTTTACCGAAGACGGCATCTGGGAGAGCCGCGGATTCGGCGAAGCCCAGGGCCGTGCAGGCATTCGAGAACTCTTCGAGGGTTTCCAGAAGTCGATCCGCTTCTCGCAGCATATGGTGATGAACCCATTGATCGAGATCGACGACGATCGAGCGCACGCCCGTTGGTATTTCTTCGGCCTCTTTACGTTCTACGAAGGCAACCAGGCGAAGTGGCTTTCCGCCCGATACCACGAGGACTACCGAAAGGTCGATGGTGTCTGGCTGATCCAGCATCTGAAGGTCAAGGGGCCTGGGATCGCCGCAGACTACGAGAAGGGCTGGTCGCCACGCGACTCTTCTTAGTCTGGAAGTGGCGCGACTACGCCAGTTCGTCGATCATCTCACCAACCAGTTCGCGGAGTCGCTTCTTCGAGTATCGCCGCGGATCGAAGCGTGCACGGAGAGAGAGGCCGTCGATTCCCATAAGGAGCCTCTCGGCAGCGGCGGCGCAATCAACTTCGGGCCGTATCGAGCCCTCGGAGATGGCTCGCTCCATCAACTTCTCGACCTCAAGACGAATCGCCTCCGCACTGCGACGGGCCTGGCGCGCAAAATCGTTCTCCCGTGTCGATCGGGCGAGAAAGACGAGCCACACCCGCCACTGGAGTTGCGATTCAGCATCGATCGGAAGGGCCACCAGGCTCATCGCGCGCAACGCTTCGATAGAACACAGTCCCTCTGCGGCTTTTCGAAGGCGCGTACGAAGCCGATCGAAAGCCAACGTCATGGCGAAGCCGAGCAGATCTTCTTTGTCTTCGAAATAGTGAACGAGTACGCCGGTAGAACATCCTGCCTCACGAGCGATCGTACGAAGGCTCGCACCCTCGAGGCCCTGATCGCGCAAAACTCGCCAAGTGGCCTCGGCGACCTCTTCACGTTTTGAATCGTGATCACCCCGTGGGCGCCCGACTGACGGCGGCTCCGAATCGCCTGCTCTCATGCTTCTCTATTCCTGTTCCTTGTCGGCCTGCGCTGTGCCCGACGACGAAGGGATCGGCCCGTTCTGACAAAGGCCGAGTTTGCCAGAGATTCGCTCAGCTGCCCGTTCATTCAATTATTAAAACATCTGTTATCATAATAGGATCAATCGATCATCCCAAGGACAAGGACTCGTTTCACCGACCCCCGTCGGCCCGAACCTGGTTGTGTGACGTCCATTATGAGGGAGAACGAAATGAAAGAACGCATCAGAGGCCTCGCGCGGGCGGTCGTGCTGCCTAGGAGGCGAGAATCAGTCGATGTCTGGGTCTCGAACGGTTGCCTGAGTAGTGAGCCGCTCGAAGACGCAGAGCAACTCCCCGGGCGCTTCATCGCACCGGGAATGGTGGATGCGCATGTTCATCTCTCGATCGACTTCGCCGATACGGCGCTCCCCTTTCACAGTGCCGAACTCTTTCGCCACAACGCCGAAGGGCATTTGCGAAGCGGCGTGACAGCTCTTCGAGATGCCGGATACGTCCGGCAGCTGGAGATTGCGGAGGTCGAGTTGCCCGAACGGCCGTCCGTGCAACGCAGCGGCTGGACCGTCGCGCCGAAGGGTCGCTACTTTCCGGGGTTCGACATCCAGAAGGAGACGGAACCGGAGGGCTTCGAGGCCGGGGCACCGGCCGACTTCGTCCTATGGGACCGCGACCCCCGCTCGCACCCGGACGTGTTGCGCCCAGAATGACGTTTACGCCCGAGACGACACCACAACAACTCCGTCACACTCGATCACGCGAATCATTTCCAGACGAGTAGGCGAGCAAAAGGAGAACTCATGAGCAGGGAACTCAGCATAACATGGGCGAAGGTCGCTTGCATCGCCACGATCGCCGCAGGCCTGGTGGCTGTGGCCGCCAGCACGCCCGCGACGAGTGAACCTTGGCGATTTCTCTTCGACCTTCTCACCTGGCCGATCGACGGCAGTCCTGCCGCCTTCCTGCACGAAACGTCTGCCGTCAATGCCGTGCTTGGAGGAACCATGGCAGGCTGGGGAACACTCATGTACCTGATCGTCACCGGACCAATCGCTCACGGAGACACGCAACCCATCAAGCCACTTCTGGTGTCACTCACGGTCTGGTTTCTGGTCGACTCGGGCGGCTCCCTCCTGGCGGGAATCCCCTTGAACATCGTCTTGAACCTTGGCTTCCTGGCTCTGTTCCTCCCGCCGCTTTTGAGTCTGATGCAAGACCATCACGTCGAAAGCTAGGCCTGGAATAAGCGTT
>CAZMFM010000029.1:0-15933 GCA_964565565.1 uncultured Spirochaetaceae bacterium
CGTTTCCCGCCTTGCGCCCCTCGACCATGCACGACGACCACCTCGCCGTCCGCCACGTCGAGGTCGACGGAGTCGAGCACCGTCAATACGGCATCGGCGCCCGATTCGGGTGATGCGCGGGAGTAGCGTTGTGTGAGTTTGCGAGCGACGATCATGCGCGATGCGAGAACCCAATCGGAAGAAATACGGAGCCGGGGCGAGAAGCCGAATCAAGGACGAAGTGTTGGCGTACGAAAAGAGCAAGACCAGGTGGGCGGCGCGAACCATACACTACTGCCTGGCGCTGCTGGGCGCATCGCTCCTCTTGCTCACGCCCATCGGCTGCCCGGGCGAAGACCCAAAAGGCCACCCTTCCACGGCCGAAGGCGCCCGAACCGGCCCGACCACAACGACTACTGCTTCAGCGACTCCAACGACCACAAAGCCCTCACCGGCCATCGCGAGCTCGAAGCCGCCGCCACCCAGCTATTCCAGGGCTGGAGAAAGAGGCCGACCCCCGCAGCCGGTCATCGTTTTCCTCGGGACCAGCCTGACCGCCGGCTACGGGCTGCCCGAAGATCAGGCCTTTCCCGCCTTGATCGGGGAGCGTGTGCGATCGGCGGGACTCGACTATCGCGTCATCAATGCGGGCGTGAGCGGTGACACGTCGGCCGGAGGGCTACGCAGGTTGGATTGGCTGCTTCGACTACCGATCTCGGTGCTCGTCCTCGAGCTGGGCGCGAACGACATGCTTCGCGGACAAAGCGTCGAGCAGCTCCGTTCCAATCTCGACGCGATCCTGGAACGCACGCGAAGCGCCTACCCGCAAGTCAAATTCCTGATTGCCGGGATGCGCGCCGCACCCAATCTCGGGCGCGACTATGCGCGGAGATTCGATGCCGTCTATCCGAGCCTGGCCAAACGTTACGACGCGAGCCTCATCCCCTTCCTGCTCCAAGACGTTGCCGCAGACCGGGAGCTGAACCAAGCCGATGGCATCCATCCGACCGCCGAAGGACACGCCTTGATCGCCGAGCGGATTTGGACTCGGATCGAAACCATCCTTCGTTAGCCGCGACCGGGTGCCGCCTAACGATTCGGCTCGACGACGACCTTGCCGGTTACTTTTCGGTCCATCAAGGCTCGCAAGGCCTGGGGCGCCTGCACGAGGGAATACCGCCCAGAAACGTAGGGATTGAGACGTCCCTGCTCGGCGAGTTCATCCAGATCTCGAACGATCTCGTCTCGGAGCTCGGGCTGCCGGGAAACCATCGCGCCGTAAAAGACACCGATCACCTGGCAACTCTTGAGCAGGGTCAGATTCAGCGGCAGGTGCGGAATACCGGCAGTGAAGCCAATCACCAGGAAGCGTCCATGCCAGGCGATCGCACGTAAAGCCGACTCGGCGTAATCGCCGCCCACACAGTCGTAGATCACGTCGACGCCGCGCCCTTCGGTCAGCTCCTTGGCGCGCTTTTTCAAGTCTTCCGTCGCATAATTGATCGTCTCGTCCGCGCCCCGATCGCGACAGACCGCGAGTTTTTCAGCGCTCGACGCCGCCGCGATCACCTTCGCGCCCATCGTCTTCCCAAGCTCGACCGCCGCCAACCCGACATTGCCCGCGGCACCCAGGACCAGCAAAGTCTCGCCGGGCTGGAGCGCGCCGCGATATTTCAGGCCGTAGTAGCCGGTGCCATAGGCGTAGAGCACGCCGGTCGATTCCGCGAAACCGAGATTGTCCGGGAGCGTTCGGGTCGCGTTCGCCTTGACGAGCACCTTCTCGGCGAAGCCACCGACCAACATCGTGCTCCCAATGACGCGCTCGCCGAGCTTGAAGGCGTCGACGCCCTCACCCAACTCATGAACGACGCCGGCCACCTCTCCCCCCGGCACGAAAGGCACAGGCGCCTTGAACTGATATTTGTCTTCGATCATCAGGGAATCGGGAAAAGTCACGGTCGCAGCGCGCACCTCAATCACCAATTCGCCCGGCCCGGGCCGTGGATCCTCGACTTCCTCGAGAACGAGCTTTTCTGGCGGTCCGAATTCCTTGCAAACAATCGTTCTCACGGCGATCTCCCTGGCTTCCCACGAACGCAATATCGTTCCGGGGTCCGAATCCTAGCAACCCCAAAAGCTGGCGCGTAGCCACCGACTCGCGATACTCCAGGCCGGTCGGCGGCCCAGCCAGCCGCCCGACAAAGCCCGCGATGCCACCCATGAGAATGCCCAGCGATGGCTGGAACCAGCCTCGGAGACCCGATGACCACCGACTCGATGGACCCGACTGAAGGAACTGAAGGAAGAGACGCGATCAAGACCGTCCAGGAACTCGATCAGTGGATCGATCGCGAAGGCATCCGCTATTTCAAGGTCGGCATCTTCGACATCGACGGCGTGATGCGCGGGAAATACATCAACCGCGAAAAATTGCGTTCAGCCGTCGACAAGGGTTTTGGATTTTGCGATGTCGTCCTCGGCTGGGACAGCCAGGATGAGCTCTATGCCGCAAGCAACACCCCGGGACAGAGCCAGAAAAAGGGCATCGAAGTCTCCGGTTGGCATACCGGTTACAGCGACGCGCTCGCACGCCTCGACCTCGCGACGTTGCGTCGCATCCCCCTCGAAGAAGATACGCTCCTCTTGATCGGCAGCTTTCAGGGCAAGCATGCGGACGTTTGCCCGAGAACGATCCTCACCCGAACCCTCGACAAAGCCACCAAGATGGGATTTGAGGTCGACGCAGCCTTCGAATACGAATTCTTCCTCTTCGACGAGACCCCCGAATCGATTCGCGAGAAGGGCTACCGGAACCTGAAACATTTCACCCCGGGTATGTTCGGCTATTCGGTCCTGCGCAATTCCGTGCACGCTGAGTTCTATCATGATCTGCTCGATGTCATGGAAGACTTCGACTGCGCGATCGAGGGCCTCCACACGGAGACTGGACCCGGCGTCGTCGAAGCGGCGATCCGTTATGCGCGGGGCCTCGAAGCCGCGGACCGCGCATCGATCTTCAAGACCTTCACCAAGGTCTTCGCCCAGCGCGCCGATCTGATGGCCACCTTCATGGCCAAATGGAGCAACGACTATCCCGGCCAGAGCGGCCATCTCCACATCTCGCTATGCGACTCAGAGACCGGCAAGAATGCCTTCTATGCCGAGGGCGAACGGGCCGATATGAGCGAAACGATGTGTCAATTCGTCGCCGGCCAGGTCCGCTATATGCCCGAACTCCTGGCTATGGTCTGCTCGACGATCAACAGCTACCGCCGCCTCGTCCCCGGCATGTGGGCACCGACCGCCGCCAATTGGGGCATCGAGAATCGAACCACCTCGGTCCGCGTGATCCCCGGCAGCCCGTCCGCACAACGCTCCGAATACCGAATCGCCCCCGCCGACGCGAATCCCTACCTCGCTCAGGCCGCCGCCCTCGCCTCCGGGCTGCGCGGAATCGAAGAAGGACTGGCGCTCCCGGAAGTCGTCACCGGCAACGGCTACGAAGATCCCAAGGCCCTCGCCCATCCCCTCCCCGCGACGCTTCGAGAAGCGAGCGAGCTGCTCCGTGCCTCGAAGATGGCACGAGAAGAATTCGGAGACACCTTCGTCGACCATTATGCGACGACCCGAGATTGGGAAGACCACGAAAATCGTCGGGCCGTCACCGATTGGGAACTCGCGCGCTACTTCGAAATCATCTAGACCGACGCCGTCCACCGATGGCCCAACCCAGCCACCGCGCTCAACCCAGGAGAAGAAGTTCGTGGGCGAAAATCCTGCCGCTGAACGGTTACTCGTTGGAAATTTCAACTACCCGGCCGCCTATCGAATCGGCGCGGGGCGCATCGCCGAGTTGGCGAGCGCTTGCAAGGAGCTCGAGATCACGCGCCCCCTCGTCGTGACCGATCCCGGCATCCTCGGCCTTGATTGGTTTGCCCCGATCCTTCCGGCCCTCGAAAAACGGGGCCTTTCCCCGTACGTCTTCTCGGCCATCGAAGCGAACCCGGCCACGACTCATATCGAAGCGGGCCTTGCGGCCGCCGCAGCGCACTCGGCCGATGGCTGCGTCCTGATCGGCGGTGGGTCGGCGATGGACGCGGGGAAATGCATCGCTCTGCTGGCGCGGAACCCGGGGCACATCCTCGACTACGAAGATGTCGGAGACAATTGGAAGCGAGCGGACGGTGCGAAGATCCTGCCGACGATTGCCGTACCGACGACGGCGGGCACCGGCTCGGAAGTCGGCCGCGCCGCGGTGATCGTCGACCCGGTCGAGCACGACAAGAAGATCATCTTCCACCCGCAGATGCAACCGGACCTGGTGATCGCGGATCCCCAGCTCACCCTCGGTCTTCCCCCTGGCCTCACCGCGGCGACCGGCATGGACGCGCTGGCCCACTGCTTCGAAGCCTATTGTGCACCCGCCTATCATCCCATGGCCGACGGCATCGCCCTCGAAGGCATGCGCCTCATCGCGCAGAACCTGATCCGCGCCTTCGAAGACGGCCAGGACATGCCAGCGCGGACCCATCTCTTGATGGCGGCCTCGATGGGTGCGACCGCTTTCCAGAAAGGCCTCGGCCTGATCCACGCCCTATCCCATCCGGTCGGAGGCATGACGGGCCTCCATCACGGGACCGCAAACGCGATCTTCCAGCCCTATGTCATGGTGCACAACCGCGCCGTGATCGAAGATCACATGCCCCGTATCGCGGAGGCACTCGGGCTGTCCGGGCGTCGTTTCGAGGATGTTCTCGACTGGACGCTCGCGCTGCGATCACGCCTGGGCTTGCCTCATACGCTCGAGGGCATCGTCGACGACGAAATGATTCCAAAGCTGGTGCCCATGGCGGCCGCGGACCCCTCACTCGCGACCAATCCGAAGCCCTGCACGTACGAAGAGATCGAACGCGTGCTGCGAAAATCCCTATCTGGTGATCTCGAGCCCTGAACGAAGACGCATTTCGGTGTCATGCCGCTCGGAGCCTGTCCCGGAACCCCTGACCGGGTGAGAGGCGCGAATTCGGTTCGCGGTTGCGGGCGCGGTGCGGGGGCGGTGCGGGGTAGGCACTCAGTCCGCCTGCTCCAGTTGTGGCGGCGCCGCCCCTGCTCGGCGAACCATCCCAACGGCGATGGCCACGGATTCGGAGAGGTGTTCGATCGCCAGGCGCTCATCGCGACCATGCGCGCCGCTGGCCAGGTCCATGTGAATGCGCTGCGGAATGAAGCGAAGAATCTCATCCACGAGATCCGCGAAATGCCGGGAATCCGTCGCGCCCGGAACCAGCCCGGGAATCACCACGACCTCCGGCATCACTTCGAGGACCGCCTCCGCCGCCACCCGAAACGCGAACCCTTCGACCGAAGCCGGCTTGGCCCCGTCTCCCCAATTCGAGCCTTCGATTTCGATCTCCGGATCGTCAATCACATCGCGAAGATGCGCGAGCACATCCTCCGGCGTGTCTCCGGGCAACCTGCGGACATTGATCGTCGCCTGTGCCAACTCCGGAATCACGTTGTCCTTGACGCCACCCGAAATGATCGTCGCCGCAAAGGTCGTCCGCACAAGCGGCGCGCTCGTTCGCTCACTCAGGAGACGGCGCTTGACGATCCCACTCGTCAGCCAGAGGTTCCGAAAGGCGAAGCGCTGGCTGAAGGACAGATAGGGGCTCGCGGCCAAGAACATCTCGCGAACCGGCGTGATCAAGCGCGCGGGCATCGGATTATTCTCGACGCGTACGATGGCCCGTGCGAGTTTGCCGATCGCCGTATGTTTGGGCGGCATCGAGGAGTGGCCGCTGATTCCGCGTGCAGTCAATCGAACCGTGAAAAATGCCTTCTCCGCGATCACGACCAGAGCCGTCGTCCTATCCGGTAGCAAGGGGTAACCGTCCAGGATGAAGCCACCCTCATCAAAGAGAAAGGCCGGGCGGATGCCGCGATCTCGAAAGAGTTGTGCGACGGCGACGGCACCATTCACGCCCCCGATCTCTTCGTCGTGTCCCAGCGAAAGATAGATCGTGCGCTCAGGAACGAAGCCCTCTGCCAACAAAGCCTCGAGCGCTTCGAGCCAGAAAATCACGCCGGTCTTCACATCGAGGGCGCCACGGCCCCAGACATAGCCCTCTTCGATCACGCCGCCGAAGGGCGGATGGGTCCATGCCTCGACGGCCGCACCTTCGACGGGAACCACATCGAGATGCGCCATGAAAAGCCCGGGTGCGAGCCCTGGGTCGGTACCCTGCCATTTGAAGACCAACGTATAGTCATTCACTTTCTCTAGTTCCAGGCTGCCGAAGACCTGAGGATATAGTGCCGCGAGGTAGGCGGTCAGTTCGTCGAAAGGCTTGCCATCGAAGTCTGCGGGATCTTCCGGGCTGATCGTCTCGAAGCGAATGGCGCCCGCGATGCGCTCCGCGAGTTCCTCATTGCTCGCGAGTCCGCTCGCTCGAGCCGTACCGGTCGCAAAACCACCTGCGAGTAGAATTGTGACTAGTCCGATCAGGATTTTCAGCTTCACCTGCATGGTCCCCCTTCTGGTTGCGAAACAAGCCTATCAATCCAGTTGCCAATCGCCCAATCCGGGCTCCGGCCTCGATTCGACCCAATGGGTCGACTCAGAATCGGAAGGTCCACTGGAGCTTTGCCAAAGGCGCCGTACGCCCTGCCTCCACGCCATCGGAGGTGTCCAATCCCTGGTTCAAGACCAGGAAGAGTTCACGCCCGTCCTCGATGATCCAACGGAAGCGGCTATTGATCGCGATCGAATCGGAAACATTGTCGTATTGGACCAGGGTGACCCACGAAATATCCGGATTGAAAAGAATGCTGAAGCGAGCGCTCAATAGCTGGATGACTTCGTTTCCGTCTGGCAGCCGAATATCGTCGACCGAGTAGATGATGCCGGTTTGAATGAATTTCGAAAAACGAATCGAGAGATTCAAGCGAGCACGGGTTCGCGTTCCGTCGTAGAAGGTCCCGGCCCCGAAGAGGAACTCTCCGCCGATCCATCTATTCTGGCTCATCGTGATTCGAATTCGGCCTTCATCGAAGTTGTAGCGACCGACCGGGACGCTGAAGCTCGAGAATGCGTTGTCCGTCTGAACGAATTCGTAGCGACGGGCATATTGGAAACGAATCGCGTCTCCGACCGGCGTTCTCAGATCCACGGCAGTCCAGGTAAGCGAGCCGGTTTCCACCGTCGACGTGAAGCCGGTCACCAAACGCGCACTCACACTTGTATCGACGGTTTGAAACGAGCCTGTGTCCGGCCGCCATCGACGACGAAGCGCGCCCTGGTAGTCGCGAATGCCCACTCGATTCGCAAAGCCAAGCGCCGGATTGAACTCGTCGTCGAAAATTTCGGCGGAGAATCTCCAATTGTATTTGTCGTTCGGGTACTCGAGTCTGGCTCCGTAGGCGAGGCCGCTTCCGCTGATTGCGCTATCGCTCACGTTGGGTCCAGAGTCCGGGTCGCTGAAGCTATTCTGGACCCAGATACTTCCGAACAGACTCTTCGATCCCAGAAAAGAAGTATTGCGGTAGTTGAAGTCGCCGCCGATCACGGTGTTATTCCCCATTGCCGAGGGATCGCCGTTGGTTATGACCGCACCGAGTGTCGACTCGCCAAAGTTCGCAGCGGCCCGGGCGACGAGCACATTCTGCTGGTCGACCTGATCGTGTTCGTCGAGCACGACGTCGAGCACACCGAATTTCACAGGTCCGACGCGACCGGTCACCTTACCGCCGGCCACGATTCCTTCGGGCTGCCCGTCGCCGCTGAGCCCGATTCGACGCGAGAAGAAGGGCCGACCATTTCGATTCAGATTCGCAAAATTGAAGATCAACGCGTCCTGGAGAAAAAAGTCTCGCCGCTCTGGAAAGAAGAGTGCAAAGCGAGAAAGATTGACCTGCCTCTGATCGACCTCCGACTCACCGAAATCCGTGTTCACCGTCAGCGATGTAGTGACCGAGGGCGTCATCTTGTAGAAAAGATCGCCACTCGGGTCGATCCGGGTGTAGTTGCGCTCCTCGTCCTCTCCCTCGATCTGATTCGTGTCGTCCACACGTCGGACCGTGACCGCCGGGACCACCTGCAGCCCCAAACCCTGGGTGATGCCCGTCATGCCGACCAGGTTTCCGGCGTTCCCCATGGCCGTCAGGAAGCGTTCGCGGACAGGGTCAGCCCAACGATCGATCTCGTTACGGCGGCGAATACCCCGCGCCATATTGAAACCCCAGACGTCCGCATTGGGATCGAAGTTGATCGTCGCGTAGGGCAAAGCGAACTCGACGATCCAACCCTTCTCGTCGACCGATGCCTTCGCATACCAGCGCCCGTCCCAACTCGGTTCGAATCCACCTCCCTCGAAGATGAAGTCCCGACGAGAGCCATTCGCGTTGACCTGGAAGAAGTACCCGTTCTGGCGATCGAGGAACGGGTCGATGGTGAACCCGAAGCGGTCGTCGTTTCTAATATCCGCGTCGCGGGCCATCGTGTACCGAACGATCTCTTCAGGATTCGTATCCCATAGTCTGGCGGCGATATAGAGGTGCTCCTCGTCCGTCATGATCCAGACTTCGGTTCGCTGGGTCGGCGCCTCGCCTTGATCCGGCGTCGCCTGCGTAAGGCCGTCTACGTGGGCTGCATCAGACCATTCTTCGGGAGAGAAATGCCCGTCGATCGTAGGCGGGTTCTTCGTCCAACCGATTTTGATCGTCGGACGATCGTCCTCTGACTCCGCTTCCGAAGGCTTCCGCACGGAAGGTTCTTCGGCGAAGGCCGGCCATGCCCCCAAGAGGCCGAGCAGCAGAAAAGTCGGAGCAAGGCTGCGACGGATGAGACGAGCACCTCTCAACGATCCGCGACCTCTCTACCGCTGTGGCGAATGGGGAAAAGGCGCGGGATCGGCATCGAGCCTCCATGAAACGAACAGCTGATCAGTGCGGGTGCGGGGTTGGCGCGGATTCTAACTCGGCCCAACCGGCCCCCACAACCGGATTTGGCCCCAACGTCGTGTTTGAGACCCAGCCGAAAGTCTCGTAGAGTCGAGGTTCGCTCGAATTCAATGCGGCCACCAAACGATGTGGCCGCATGCCCCAAGAATACCGTGGTTGGAAACTCCACGAGAATCCGCAGGCAAGACCGGCAAGCGACCTGTAACAGAGACCTGCAACAGAAAGGGAAGCGCATGCGAATCGGAATCATGGCTGGAGCAACCGGCGGCGACGACAGCCTCGACGGCCTCGTCAGATCGGCGAAGGACTTCGAAAAAAGAGGCTTCGACACGATGTGGATGGCCAATATCTTCGGCATCGACGCGATCACCGCGGCGGCCGTGATCGGCCGAGAGACGAAAACCCTTGGGCTCGGAACGGCCGTCGTCCCCACCTACCCGCGACACCCAACCGCCCTGGCGCAACAGGCCTTGACCGCACAGGTGGCCGCTGGTGGACGTTTCACCCTTGGAATCGGCCTCTCGCATCAGATCGTCATCGAATCCATGCTGGGACTTTCATACGAACGTCGTGCAAAACACATGCGAGAGTACATGGCCGTCCTGGGCCCCCTTCTTTGTGGCAAACCCTGCAAATTCGAGGGCGAGGAATATCACGTGAACCTGACGCTGGCCGTTCCAGAGGCCAAACCAGTTTCGACCCTGCTCGCGGCCCTGGGCGATCACATGCTGCGTATCGCGGGTGAAACAGCCGACGGCACGATCCTCTGGATGACGGGCCCAGACACGATCGAGAAGCACGTCGGTCCTAAATTGCGTGACGCCGCGAGCGCGGCTGGACGAGACGAGCCACGGATCGTCGCGGGACTTCCGATCGTGCTCACGCAGAACGTCGACGCTGCGCGCGCCGCCATCGCCGAAAGCCTGGTCATCTATGGCCAACTTCCCAGCTATCGGGCCATGCTCGACAAAGAAGGCGCCGCCGGACCCGCAGACGTCGCCTTGGTCGGCGACGAAAAAACGCTCGACGCACAGATTGCGCGGCTCGCCGATATCGGCGTCACGGATTTCAGTGCATCGATCGCTGCGACGGAAGAGGGGGCCGCCGAGCGAACCCTCGATTATCTGACCAGCAAGCTCTAGCAAAGAGCCACGACCGCCTAACATGAACGGGCCCACAGAATTCTCTCCTGTGGGCCCGTTCCTCATCCGGCCAAAGCCAGCCACGTCACTCGATGATCGTCAGCTCGACCCGGCGGTTCTGCCGTTTGTTCGCAGCGGAGTCGTTCGGCACCACAGGCTTCGCTTCACCGAATCCCTTGATTTCGAACCGGTCCGCTTCGAGCCCTTCCGTATTCACGAGATAGTCTCGAACGCTCGCGGCACGGCGAGTCGACAGACCCTCGTTGTAGGCGGCGGAACCGTCGGAATGCGTATGCCCGTCGACTCGAATTCGCAGCGAAGGATTCGCCTTCAATACCGCGAGGTCCTCGCGGAACTGAGCGCTGGAGTCAATCTCGATCTCGGCGCCGTTGACCGAGAACTGCAGGCCATGCAGCGACCAACAGCCTCGCGAATCGACGCGGGCCTCTTTAGGCGTGTTCGGGCATGCGTCCATCGAATCGACAACGCCGTCCCCATCCGAGTCGGCTTCGATCACGGCGGCAACCGGCGTAGCGCGAGGAGGCGAAGACTCGCTCAGGTAGACGTCACGCGAGAACTGTTGAAGCGTTGCCGCCGTGGTCAGCGTCGAGGCATTGCGAAAGCTTCCACAATCCGTGACGCCGGCGATCTGCCGCAACAGTGACTCGCCCTCCGCGGACTCCCCCGACTGAACCATATGAAAACAGGTCTCTCCGGAGCGCCCGGTCGCGATGGCCCTGGCCGCGGCGATCGTGCGATCGTCCGCTCGGGCATGACCGCCATAATCCGTTGCCCGGCCGTCTGAGATCAAGACGATCGCGGCACGTCCGGATCCGGCTCCAATCACGCCCGTAACGTCGTTTTCCAGGACGTCGAAGATCGGCGTCGTTCCGGTGAGATGCGTTGCCTGATTGGCGAACCGACCGAGCGAGGCGCGGTCAAAAGTCGAAAGCCCCGTCGACTCCTTGTTGCGCCCACCAAAATAGAGCTCGCCAGCTTGATAGTCGCCATCGGGCATGGCCGAGACCAGGGACTCGAAGGTGGCCTTCCCTTCTGCAAAGTACGCTTCCTGCGAGCCCGATGCATCCAGGATCGTCAGCGCCTGACTCACGGCAACTGGCCCTGCCGGCGGCGTCGCCATCACCGGCTCCTGATACGCGATTTCCGGACGTACGCAGCCCCCAACCGTGATTGCAGTCGTCAGGGCGAGCAAAATCAAACTCATGGTCTTCATCGTCATGCCTTTCTTCAGGGCTCTTTTCTTGTGATTTTTCGAAAAATGAATTTCATTGAACGAAATCCGCCACCGGCAAGTCGCAGCAGGAGCAGCGAACTCATTGGACTGAATGCGCTCTAGACGGAAGTCGTTACGCGGCGCGAGAACTTGACGTACGCAGAGCAGGCCCGCAACCCAGACGCAGAGGACCGGCGTTTCTCCCCCTCGGACCGAGTATCCCAACTTTGGCAGGTCACGATCCTCCGGTTTTCGGCACTCACTTGAACCGAGGAAAATCGCTCCGTGTGAACTATTTCGTCTAGGGCCTGATAAGGCCTGACGAACTGGCGCCTGATGAGCTGGGCAAGGCCCAAAACGAGGACCATCGAACCGTCATGTCTCGCCCCGAAGCCCTATATCCCGAATTGGCTCGAAGAGTCAGAGCGCATTACGCCGAGAGAGGCTTCAGCCCTGTCGCTATCAACATGTTATGCGCAGAAATCGATGCACGTAGCTCCGATGACGGCTTGAGGATTGCCGATGAACGATGGGAATCGGTTGGCCGCCTGCTCGACATCTTTGAAGCAATCGAACAAGCGCCGCTGCCCGCGACATTGCACCCGGATCCCGCAGCTATTTTCGCACTCTCCTTCGGCTACCGCCTGGAATCGCCCTTTGCCCGCTTCCCCGAAGACCGGCAACCGGGAAAGAACAACACAGCGATTGCGGCGCAACTCGAACGCTGCCAACGAATCTTCCCAGAAGCCTGGGTGGCCGCTCAATACGAAGTCGGTCTCGCCCTCGAGTCGGATCAGACAGGAGAGCCCTCCAGCCCGCGACCCGATCTCGTTTCGCCCCCGCGCGATTGGACGACGACGCAGGTCTTGTCCTACTTCATCGAAAACCTTCCGCGTCAGGCCTTCGCGATCAGTCGAAGCATCATCGTCGTTGGACACCTTCATCACTTCGGGCGCTGTGCATTCCATCTCTCCCGGGCCGGTCTCGAGCCCCTGATCGCGCCCAAAGAAGCGACGAGCTATGCGGAATATGATGAACTCGAAGCGCAGCCACGCTTTCGATCCGCCTGGGAATACCTGCTCAACGATTTCCTCTCGCTGTGCAGGAGCTCTGGCCAGAGTCCCGCGCGCGCGCCCAGATCGCGCTAGCTTCGCTCCTCGAGACGTTTGCTGACTGGAATCGAGCGAGTTGCCTCGCGGCTGCCCATTCGAAATCGCGCGCGTACAGCCGGGTGGCAGAGTCGTCGATACGGAATGACTGCAGGCGAGCGGTGCTGCGGACCGCGCTGCCAGGGGAGGTCGTCCATGCGCGTTGGGGTCCCGAAGGAAACGAAGAACGCCGAAATGCGGGTCGGCTTGACACCCGAAAGCGTCAGCGAACTCAGTCGCGCCGGGCATCAGGTCTTCGTGGAAGCCAATGCCGGAATCGGCATCGACGCCTCCGACAACGCCTATCAAAGCGCGGGTGCCGAACTCGTCAAGAGCCGCGAAGAGGTCTTCGACGCCGCGGAGTTGATCGTCAAGGTCAAAGAGCCCCAGGCTGACGAGCGCGCCCTGTTGCAACCTCACCATACACTCTTCACCTATCTCCATCTCGCCCCGGACGCGGAACAAACTCGAGACCTCATGGCGAGCGGGGCAACCTGCATCGCCTATGAGACCGTAACGGCCTCGGACGAGGGTCTGCCGTTGCTCGCACCGATGTCTCAGGTCGCCGGTCGCATGTCGATCCAGGCCGGCGCCACGAGCCTGGAAGCCGCACACGGCGGCGCCGGACTGCTCCTGGGAGGCGTGCCCGGCGTAGCGCCCGCGAATGTCGTCGTGTTAGGCGGAGGCGTGGTCGGCGCAAATGCCATCCAGATGGCGCTCGGGCTCGGCGCCGCAGTCACGGTCCTTGATCGCGATCTGCGCGTGCTGGGAAGCCTGGCCGAGCGTTTTGGCGGCGCCTTGAGGACGGCGTATTCGACGAGCAGCGCCCTCGAAGAGGCCGTGCATGATGCCGATCTCGTAATCGGCGCCGTCTTGATCAAGGGTGCGGCCGCGCCCCATCTCGTCAGCGCGGAATCGATTCGAGCAATGCGTCGCGGTTCGGTCGTTGTCGATGTGGCGATCGATCAGGGCGGATGTTTTGAAACCTCCCACGCCACGACGCATAGCGACCCAACCTATCTCGTCGACGACGTCGTCCACTATTGTGTCGCCAATATGCCGGGAGCCGTCCCGAAGACATCCACATTCGCGCTCAATCACGCGACTCTGCCCTATGTGATCCGACTGGCCGATCTGGGCGTTCGCGAAGCGCTATCGACGGATGAACACTTCCGAAACGGACTCAACGTCGCAGCCGGATCCGTTACGGAGCCGGAGGTCGCCAAGGCGCTCGGCCTCGACTGCGTCGATCCGATCGTTGCCCTCGAGGCCCTTGGCTAAGAGAAATTCAGTCCTGGGATAGCAAACCAAAGAAGCCCAGAATGCTCGAGACATGCCCCTCCGCATCAATCTCAGTGACGTCGAAGCCGTCCATCAGCGGCTTTGAACCCTGACTGATCTTCCAATGGTATCGATAGAGATCATGGAGCCCATCGATTCGGCTCGCGTGGCTGAGGTCCGCATCCGGCCAGCGCGTTCGAAACGCTCGTACCATCTCCTCGAACGCGTCATGGCCGACGATCGAATTCGCAGGGTCGATGAAGACGACGTCCGCCGAGAAGATTGCTTCGATCTGGCCCCGAACTTTGTTCAGGTCTCGCTCATTCCACATCACCAACATCTGCTCGAGTACTTTCGGGACTTCTTTCGTCCTTCGTCTCCTGTGCGGAACGGATCGACGCGCTTCGTCCATTCCCCTCTCGTGATGCGTCTCCCTTTCAAGGCCCTGCCTCTGGAACGGCTAGGGCGCCAGTTTGACCCGGGAATCCAGCATCCGACGCCGTGCACCAACACGACCGAACCAGATAGGACTCGGAACGGCCCTGGTCGACCCGAATTCGAGTCGCTGTAGGCCGTGAAGGGGCTAGACTTCCCGAGACTTCGAGGAGGGAGTCTTTATGCCAAATCTCGACTTCAAGCCCTTTGACGCGGACAACCACTATTACGAATCAGAGGATGCCTTCACCCGGCACGTCCCCAAAGCGATGCAACCCCGCTGTGTCCAGTGGGCGGAGATCGAAGGCCGGCGCCATCATATCGTTGGCGGAAAACTCGCGCATGCGGTCGCCAACCCGACCTGGAATCCGATCGCCAAACCGGGTGCGATCGCCGACTTCCTGCGCGGAAATCCGAACAAGATAGATCCGAAGTCCCTGCTCCAGGATCGCGAACCGCTGCCCGACTACTATCTCACGAGCGCGGCCCGAATCGATCGACTCGACGCGCAAGGGCTCGAGGCAGCTTGGTTCTTCCCGACCCTCGGTGTCCTCTACGAGGAATTGCTCAAAGAGGACACGGAAGCTGTCAAAGCGCTCTTCCACGGCTTCAACCGATGGATCGAAGACGATTGGGGATGCAACTACAAGAACCGGATCTTCACTGCCGCCTACATATCGCTCTCGGACGTCGACTTCGCCTGCAGTGAACTGGAGTGGGCTCTCTCGAAAGACGCGCGCGTCATCGTGATGCGTCCCGCGGCGGTGCACACGGCCAACGATGGCGTCTTGTCTCCTGCAGATTCAAAGTTCGATCCCTTCTGGGCCCGAGTCAATGAAGCTGGCATTTGCGTCGTCGTTCATGCCGGCGACTCCGGCTATACGACCCACGGCTACGTTCAAGATGGTTTCAGCGCTGCGGGTCTGGGCGGGCCCATGATGCCCAACATCAAGCATTTCAATATCGAGCGGGCGGCCTACGATTTCTTGATCACGATCGCCTATGAGCGACTCTTCGAACGCTTTCCGAATCTGCGCATCGCGTCGATCGAAAATGGCGCCGAGTTCTTGCCCGACCTCTTCCGAAAACTTCGCCAGTCGCGGGATCGACTCGACGTCGTCCACTACTACAAGGAAGATCCCGCCCTGCTCTTCAAGGAACACGTCTGGATCAACCCCTTCTGGGAGGACGACGTCTATGAGGTCGAGGCCCATATGGGCGCGGATCGGGTGATCTTCGGATCGGATTGGCCGCATATCGAAGGAATGCCCGAGCCCCTCGACTATGTCGCAGAGATCTCGAAATTCGACGATGCGAAAAAACAACTGATTTTGCGCGACAACACACGATCCTTGAACGAATTGCGACCCGCCTGATCGGGTCGTGTAGGACAAGACGGGAGGCTGGAGTCGGCTGACGGGCGCCGGGCAGCGGGCGCCTACTCGCCCTCGAAAACAGGATCCCGCTTTTCCATGAAAGCCTTGGGACCCTCGCGCGCATCTCGGGAACGCATCACGGAAGCCGCGAGCTGGTACTCGATTTCGTAGGCCTCTTCGAGGGGCAACCCGCTCGTGCGAAGCACGGCTTCCTTGATCGCGCGAAGCGCCAGCGGTGCATTCCTGGCCAAGCGGTTGGCGAAATGGAGCGCACGGGGCATCAACTCGTCGGGCGCGACCACTTCGTTCACGAAGCCGATCCGCACCGCCTCCTCGGCCGCAATCCGATCGCCGGTCAAGAGGATCTCCATCGCCTTGCA
>CAZMFM010000029.1:16033-50168 GCA_964565565.1 uncultured Spirochaetaceae bacterium
CCGCCTCCTCGGCCGCAATCCGATCGCCGGTCAAGAGGATCTCCATCGCCTTGCAGTAGGGAATCTGCCGAGGCAGACGAACCATCGACCCACCGGCGGGTACCAGACCGCGTTGCGCCTCGCTGAGCCCGAAGCTCGCATTCGTGCTCGCGATCCGAATATCCGTCGACTGCAAGATCTCGGTTCCGCCCGCGACCGCATAGCCATTGACGGCTGAGATGATCGGTTTATAGAGTTCGAAGGGGCGGAGCAAGGCGGTCGACATGACCTGCCCCGCGTCCGACATCAGCCGCCGGTCCCAATCATCTTCCGGCTCTCGCGCACCCGTAAAGAGTGGCATCAAGCGTCCGAGATCCCCACCCGCACAGAAAGCCTTCTCACCCGCACCGGTCAAGATGGCCACGCGCAACGCGTCATCGTCGCGAAAGTCGATCCATGCCTCGGCCAGTAGCACCATCATCTCTGGACTGAATGCGTTGCGATGATCGGGACGATTGAGGGTCAGGATGGCGATGCCATCACGTTTTTCATAAAGCAGGTCGGGCATGGTCTCTGCATCCTCCGGTCCAGCATTGATTCCACGATCGCAATCAAAATCGCAGTCGAGCTCAGCCTCGATCTCGATCGAGTTGCGCGCAATCGACCAGACTGATTGGTCAGTCGAGACTCTGCAACGCTCGGCCGAATCGATCGAGATCGGTGTCGTTCACGTGAAGATGCGGTGCGACGCGTAACGAGTCGCCGCGAACTCCCATAAAGACCGAGTGCTCGCGAAGATGACCCACCAGCCCCTCCGGCAACTTTTCATTCGGACGAAATAGCCCCAGGATATGCGGTGCGCGCCGGCTAGTGGGCAAGGCTTGAAAGCCCACGCCCGCCGCGATTTCTTCGATCTTCGCATTCGTCTTGCACAGCGTCGCCGCGATCCGGTCGACACCCCACGCGAGCAATTGCTCGAGCGCCGCATTCACCATCGGCATCAAGACGAAATTGCTGCGCTCCCCGACGTCGAAGCGCCGCGCCCCCTCGCGGTAGGCATCCTGGTAATCGACGAGTCGACTGAAATCGTCACTTCCGCTCCGGGCAATCCAATTCTCTTCGAGGGGCACACCACCCTGATTGCGTGGTGCCACATAGAGAAAACCCGCCGAGTACGGACCCAACAACCACTTATAGGTTGGCGCACAGACCCAATCCGGATCGACGGCCGCCACATCAAAGGGCGCAGCACCGACCGATTGTGAAAGGTCGAGCACCAACTCTGCACCGACCGCCCGCGCGGCCCGACCAATCTCGCCCAGATCGATGGCGCCGCCATCGGTCCAGTGAAAAGCCGGCAACGAGAGCACCGCACAACGCGAATCGATCTGATCCAGGATCGCAGCAGTCCAATCGAGGTCGGCGGGTCGCGCAACAGTCACGACCTCCCCACCGGTCTCCGCAGCCTTGCGCCGCCACGAATAGACGGCCGACGGAAATTGATCGGCGAGCAGAATGATCGTCTGCCCCGCTTCGACCCGACAATTCTTCGCGGCGGTCGCGATTCCATAACTCGCCGAGGGCGCCAAGGCGATATCGCCGGCGGTTGCGCCAATGATTCGAGCGAAAAGCGCACGCGCCTTTTCGACTCGGCCAAACCAATGATCGTCAGCCACGAGCCAGGGAGAAGTCTTGAGATCGACCGCATCATGGCCAGCCTGGCTGACACATTTCAACTGTGGACTCATATACGAGGCATTCAAATAACAAACATCGCCAGGAATGCTGAAGAGATCACGCTGTGAGGGAATCATCGAATCACTCCGCGCCGGGTTCCGGAAACTCAACCATGCATTTCAAGCCGGCCGGGAGTGCCCCCGTTGGGTTGGGCAGTTCGAGGCGCAGGCCGAAGGTTCCACTTGCGGCATCGACGACTCGATCGACGATCTCGACCCGTGCCTCGAATGAACGATCGAAGGGCTGCTCGGGTCGCACTTCGGCGATCATCCCTTCCTCGATCTGACCATAGAGCGAGACGGGAACGACGACTTCGACATCGAGTGGATCAATCTGGACGATCCGAAGCATCTCTTCCTCATCGACGAATTCGCCTGGATCAACCGAAACGTCCGCGACGATTCCGTCGATCGGGCTCCGAATCGTGCGCAGCCTCAAGACTTCAAAGGCTTCGCGTTCTTCGAGGCGAGCGAGCAACGCTTCCGTCTCGAGCGCATCCTTTTCGTTGCTCGAAATGAGTTGTTCCTCAACGAGTTCAGCGTTGCGCTCATTCGTTCGCTCGGCAAATTCCGATCGAGCCTGAGACAGCTCATAGGCCGCAGTTTCGATTCCTGCGACCAGGCCAACGAGCTTCTGCCCCTTCTTGACCAGATCTCCACGCTTCACGTGAACGCGATCAACGACCCCGGTCACCGCACTGCTCACACTCACGTCGACATGTGCCTCGATCAGGCATTCGTAGCGCTCGCCAGCGGCAGCGGAATAGGCCCCAACTACGAGTCCACCGGACAGCAACGAACCGAGCGCACGTCGAAGGTTCGACCGAAATCCCATCTTCATTCCCCCCTCCCCGAAAACGCAAGAGTATCGGCAATCTCACGATCTGCCTGCTGTACTTCGCGACGAATGCGGCGATGAAGATGCTCCGCGCGACGTTGTGCGCGCAGAACGACCCAATGGGATATCCGCCGTGCGATCCAGGAGCCCGGCTTCAAGCCCTTCGCGATTCGTCGCAGCCATCCACGACCGTGCGTGCTCACAACGGCATCCTCGAGTGAAAGGATCGCCTCGAAACTTCCCGGGTCACCTTGTCGACCGGAACGACCAGCCAGTTGGCGGTCGATACGCGCGGCATCGTGGCGTTCGGTCAGCACGACGGCCAGGCCACCAAGTGAATCGACGCCTTCCGCCAGCGGAATGTCAGTGCCTCGACCAGCCATATTGGTCGCCACCGTAATACAGCCGCGCTGCCCGGCCCGCGCCACGATCTCCGCCTCGCCCTCATCTTGCTTGGCCGTCAAGACCTGATGGGCGTGGCCGCGAAGATCCAGCGCTCGACTAATTTCCTCGGAAGCTGCGACCGAATGCGTCCCGACGAGAACCGGCCGGCCGGCGCCGCTCAAATAACCCACACGGTCCACGACGAAACGCCATTTCTCCTCGATCGTCGGCAGCACACGCTCGCCGAGATCAAGACGTTGACGAGGCTTGTGGGTCGGCACCCGTGCGAATTTCAGACCGTACGTCGCACGTAGTTCACCGGCGACCTCCGCCGCCGTGCCCGTCATACCCGATAGGTGGAGGTAGCGACGAAAGAAGCGCTGGTAGCTGATCCGAGCCAGCGGCTCGCGGACCCCGGTCACGGGAACCTCCTCCTTCGCCTCGATCATCTGTTGGATGCCGCGCCCCCAGGCCCGATCGGCCATCACGCGACCCGTATATTCGTCGATCACCTGGATCTTTCCATCCCGAACCAGATATTGCCGATCACACAGAAAAACGTGCAGCACCAGAAGCGCCTGACCGACGAGCTCCTCCCGCCGTCGCCGCCCCTTCCACAACCCGCCTAACGCCTCCGCGTGATCGGCGACACGGGCGCGTCCAACCTCGGTCAAGGCCACACGAGATTCGGCCGACAAGACCCGATAGTCGCGATCGGCCTCGAGGCTTCGGGCGATCTCCAGGGCCTGCTCGTAGAGTTCGCCCGCCTCAGTTTCGTCTTGTGCCGCCGACAGGATGAGCGGCGTCCTCGCCTCGTCAATCAAAATGCTATCGGCCTCGTCCACGATCGCGAAACCGAGGCCGCGCAGGAGTAGACGGCTGGCCTGGGAGTCCGATCGCGCCACGGACTCGAAGCGAAGTCGCAGTTCCTCTCGCCCGGCCGCAAGAGTCAGTCGGTCGCGAAGAAAATCGAAGGCCAGCTGCTTATTCGTGACGTAGGTGATATCCGCTCGATAGGCGAGAATACGGTCCTCCGTATCCATCCCTTCGACGACGACTCCCACACGCAGACCCAGCGCCTCATAGAGCGGGCGCATGGACACCGCGTCACGCTCTGTGAGGTAGTCGTTCACACTGACGACATGAACCGGAATGCCCGAGAGCGCAGCCGTCGCCGCGGGCAGGGTCGCCGTCAGTGTCTTGCCCTCTCCAGTTTCCATCTCGACCAATTTGCCCAACAGGAGCTGCCACCCGCCGAGGAGCTGGCTTCCGAAATGACGCATGCCCAGGGTCCGAGACGCCTGCTCTCGGATGATCGCAAAAGCGCGCCAGACCACTTCTTCAGCGAAGCCATCCCGTCGCAGGTGGTGACCAACCTCATGCGTCTGCGCGTCGAGTGCATCCGTCGACAGCTCGGCCAGGTCGGCTGCTGCTGCGTCGACCTGGTCTGCGATCCAGGAGAGCTTCTTGCGCGAGGGCTCCTCTACGCGAGTCGCCCACCCCGAAACGCGCGCCACCATACGATCCAACACACCCTCGCGGTGCATGATTCGCTCAGCATAGAGACCTTGGACATCGGCGGGATGGAACGCGCGTCTACGCATCTTGGTTGGCCACCGATTCTAGAGATCGCCGCGACGAGTCTTGGGGCAGGCTCCTAGACATTGAATTGAGAGAGGAAGAGCCGACGCGCAGCTCGGTAGAGTTGATGGCCGACGGGCTCGGGCGTATGGGCGAAGCGGATATAGACGCGCCCGCCGATACCGACGGGGGCGCCCGCACGATCGACTTCGAGGTCGAATAGAAAATGATGTTCGAATGCTTGAATCTTTCCCTCGGCGGTGGGATCGAGGACGATCGAACCACCGCCCTCGGTCGAGAGTGCGCGGCTCGGCAAATCGCCCGTGGCCGCGGGAACCTCCGCGACGATACGCGCACTGAGCACTTCCCCGAGCCTCTCCGATAGCCGCACGTCGACACGCTCGGTGTGATTGCGAACCCGATCAACGCCGGCCGCGGGAACCGCCACGCGAATCACGAGTGGCTTGAAGTCGAGCACATAGCCCACAACCTCTCCGCGCCGGAGATAGCGCCCAGGCCAGTCCTCCGGATCCTGAACAAGAAAGTGCCCATCGGCCGGACTCGGAATCAACAACGCCCGGCGCTCCTCCTCGACCCGCTCGAGACGACGTGTGGCATGCTCGAGGGATTGGCGAGAAAGGTCGGCCTGGACGCGGTCTCGTGTGCGATCGAGCGAATACTGCGCCTGACTGGCCTTGAGATTGGCCTGTGCGATGGCGTATTCGGCGACCAGTTCCTGATCGACCAGCTCGACCAGCGCCTCCCCGGCTTGAACCCAACGGCCGGGTTCGACTCGGAAAGAAGCCAGCTCCCCATCCGTCCCGGCACGAACGATCGAGTCCTCGCGAGCCCAGATGACGCCTTCGGCACGGGTCCAGCTAGGCGCGGGGATCAGGAAGAACAAAACGCCGAGCAGTGCCAGGCTACCGAAGGTCCAGGCCAGCGCGCGCTGGCGACGGCCACGAAGTGGCGCTCCGAATAATACGAACTTCCCATGACGATAGATCGGCAACAAGGCGAATTGCGTGATCGACCATGACGCGATCATGACACCGACGAAGAAAAGTTTCGAGGCCACGAAAAGTGCGATTGAAAGCGTGATCAGAAGGCGATTGACGAACGCTCCGATCGCATAGATCGCCAGCCAGGCCGATTCTCCCTGTGCCGTGGCTGGATTGTCAGCGTCTCGGAGACCGAATAGGAATTTCTGAATCCAATAGCCCCAATAGCGATTCGCGCGCAATCCGAGATTGGGCATCTCGAGTAGATCAGACAAGACATAGTAGGCGTCGAAACGCAGGAAGGGATTGCCATTGAAGAAGAGACTCGACACACCCGCGATCAGCATCACGTTGAAAGTGATCGCCCGCAGCGTTCCGGGCTCGACCACGACCCAGACAAACATCGCAATCGACGCGACGAAAAGTTCGACGATGACGCCAGCGGCTCCGACCAGGGCGCGCTGCCCCGAAGACCCGAAAGCCGACGAGGCCGACGCATCCAGATAGGGAACGGGCACGCCGACCAGAAACATCACGCCCATCTCGTGAATTTCGCCGCCCCAGTGTTTGACGGCGAAGGCATGTCCGAATTCGTGCAGGACCTTGACCAGCGGAAAACTCAGCCAGAGCACGACCAGATTCTCGGCTGCCAGGACTCGATCCCCCACGCCTGCCGAGAGCGGATCCCAGTTCTGCACGGCCAATACGCCGGCCGCCCCCACGACCAGACACCAGATGAGAAGGCCCCAGATCGAAAAGATCGGCCGAACGAAGGGAATCATCCGAACCAGGAATCGTTCCGGATCCCAGAGCCGGAGCTTGATCGCAAGGGGGCTGCGAAAATTCGCCCAGAACTCCTTCCTGCGAATCGTCGTCCCGCGCACGACGAGATCGTCGACGTCCGAATCGGCATCCGTCACCAGCGCATTCGTGTGGTAAAGCTGCGCCAAGAGCCGAATCGTTTCGCCCTGACTCGGCAAATCGTCACCCAACCGATCGCTCGCCAGATTCCAGATCTCGGCCAGAGTTCGGTGACCGTTCATCAAACCGATCACGCAATAAGCGGCAGGCGTGAATCGATGGAATTTTCCCGAAGCCTGATCTTGAAGCAGATACCATCTCTCTCCGCGGAAGCGCACGCGATGAATCCGGGCATGCGAACGCAATCTCGGTACGAGGTCCGCGACGCGATACCAGGACGAGGAAAAGATCGAAGAACTCACGCGTTCATCCCCACCCCTAGACTCATGCCTGTCCCCAATCGTTCATACTCGGCGATCGCCGGCCGCCACAGTGCAAAGATGCGACGGGGCGACGACAACCACACCAACGCATCATTCAGAACCCAAAGACCCGACGGCTGGAAAGCCTATGCCTAAGGCCACCAGGACCAGACCCAGAGCCGAAGCCAACTCTGGAAGCTACGCGTCCAGATCCAGATGAGACGTCTTTCGTCGACTGAAATTTTTCCGACGCCCTCCATACCCGGGCGAAGACGATTCGAGATTTCGGCCAGCGTGCCTTCGACGCGAAAAAAATTCCGGCCATCTTCGGCGGTCGCGACCGGTGTCACCTTCGTCACCTCGAAGTCGAAGGAGGAATCCGAAACCGCCGCCAACAACAATGTCCCGTGCTGGCCGACGGAAACATCTGCGATCTGCTCTTCATCCACATCGAGCAGGATTCGATAGTGCTCGAGTGGCGCGATCTCGAAGAGCACGTCGCCCCGGGAAACCGCTCCACCGAGGGACTGCGAAAGATCCCCTGAAACAACCAATCCATCAAAGGCGGCGGTGATTCGCGTCCGATCGAGTCGCTCCTCGAGTCGAGCGAGTTCTGCGCGCGCCTCCTCCGTCTGGGCACTCAGAATGCTGGTTCGACCATATTCCCGCGCGGCACGAGACTCATCCGATTGCCGCTCGAGTTGAATCAAGCGACTGGCCCATTTCAATCGTTCGAGTTCAAGTTCGCGATCATCGATCTTCGCCAGCAATTCGCCGGCGACGACGGAATCACCGGCGCGACGAAGTGCCTCGGCCACGTAGCCATCGAAGGGCGCGATCACCACCCGCCGACTCGCCCCTTCGAGTGTCCCCTCAGATCCGATTCGGTACTCACCCTTCGCGAAGGAAAAGAAGAGGAACAACACGCCAACGATCGCGAGAACGAGCTTGCGAGCGAAATACCCAGGACCGATCAGTCGCTCCAACTGTTCGCGGCCCGCTTCCGCCGCCTTCGCAGGCAGGCTGCGATCCTCTCGGCGCCAGAGCTCGAGAATCGGAGCCACCGCCAGCAGTGCGGTTTCCAATGTCTCGATTCGCTCCGACGAGAAGGCCCCGACCTCCGAATGTTCGAAGGTCAACGCACAGGGCAGTGCACCCGTTCGCTGAACGGGAATCGTGAGAACGCTACCCGCGCCCTGCTCCCGTGCGAGCGCTTCGTGCTCGCGCAGAATCATCGGCGGCCGATCGGAATCCGGGGCTGGATGAACCAGACAAGCATGCTGGTCTCGCGCCTCAGCCATTGCGGCTTCGATGTCGCGCACGAGATTCATCTCTCGGCCAAAGGCAGCGCTATGCGAGAGAGCAGCCAGTCGCACGTGCCCGCCCTGCTCCACGCCCAGACTCACCCGGTCACAGGCCAACAAGCGCGCGAGCTCGGTCGTCAGTGACTGGCAGGCCGCTGCAAAGCCTCGGGCTTCGAGAACGATCGCAATCAGGTCCAGGAGCTGACGCGCCTGGGCTGAACTCGGTGGGCCAGGAAGCCCTCTGCCCTCCTCGCTTGTTTGCGAAAGTGGACGTTCCAACCAGATGGAGCCCCATTGGAGCTGACGAAGGACGACGGCGAGATCCGACTCCTCTGATGTTTCGACTTCTACCGCCACGACCAGCCGGGCACCGGCCGAGAGTTCCGCAAAATGGCTGACGCCATGACGCCCTTCGACGTCTCCCAACGGTCCGGCCAGCCCAAGGCCCTCGCCTAACGTCGCCTCGACCAATGAGCCGAGCGATGCATAGTCGTCCGGGGCCATCGAGGCCAGGACTTCGATCGATGCGGAGCCGTCCATCCGACGACACACGACGGCGCGCTCCACCCCGCCGAGCCATTGGGACTGGATCCGGAGCCAACTCGCGCAATAGCTTTCGATCGTGCCCGCTTCGCTTAGTCGGTTCCAATCTGAGGGTTCAGCCAACTTCGCTGTACGGGAATCGTCCGAATGCGCCGTCTGGATCGAAGACTCGATTGGCACCGCTCACCCCTGTCCGAATCCGTTCCTACGAAAAACGTCCGGCGCTTCCATCAAAGTGTAGCCAACGCCCCTTCTCATTCGGCAGGCTCAAAGTCTTGTTCGTAATCTTCTTTGCGATCCCGCTCGTACGATCGCCCATTCTCATCGCCCGACCGTTGGTCGCACGCCATCCGACGAGTGCCGACCAGACGGCAGCACTCATCTCGGACTCATCCGACCCGGTTCCCAGACTCGCTCCGTCTTCCGGGGACTCGGGCACTTCGGCGCCATCGAGTTCGGTCTTGTCTTTTCCATCACCTTCCGCCTTGGGCTTGGGCGGTCCGGCGCCGACAGCAAGCGGGTTCGAGAAACGCCAACCCGCCTCGGATTCCGCAAGACTCTGTGCATCGAGCGCACCGAGAATGTCACGAAGGTTGGCGACCTCCGCCGTCGCGTCCGGTCGGGGCGCTTCGCTTGAGGCATCGATCGGCATTTCGACATTCTGGCCGGGAACGATCAAATTGGGGTCCGAGATCGTGTTGCGATTCAATTCAAGGATCTCGTTCCAGCGATAGGGATCGCCCAGATGCCTTTCCGCCAACGCCCAGAGCGAGTCGCCTTCCACGATTTCACGAACCTGACCCGAGCGATGCGCATCGCCATCCGACATGCTGCGCGAAGGCTCTTCGCTTAGATCGACGACCGGGCGGGACGGCAGACTTCCTCCGACGGCTGTCTGCGCCAGCGGAGGAAGACCGAGAATCGGCGCAAAGCGCGGGTTGTAGAGTCCAAAGAAGGAGGATGCCGCAAGATCGAGATCACCTTGTGCCAGGCGGACGATCGAGCTGGCCACACCATTCACGACATTCAAACGCGCGTACTCACCGATGATCAGATCCTCATTGAAGGTGCCGAAGAGTACGTCCCCGGCCGCACCGCCGAAGAGGAAATCGTTCCCGCGTTGGCCATTCAATGAATCGGCTTCACCGGCGAAAAGCTGCGTCGTCTCGATCACCGTACGCACGCTACTAGCCCGCGTCACCCGGCCATAGTCGCCAAAGAGAATGTCCTGACCGTCTCCACCGAGCAGCGTATCGGAACCGGCCCCACCGAATAGTCGATCGTCTCCGCCCTGACCGTCGATCCGATCGTTCCCGCCGACCCCTGGCTCGAGCGACTCAACGGAATTTCGCGCAACGGAGCCTCGGTCCGCGGCCCGTGTGTCGGCGTCGACTTCGAGATCCACCGCAAAGTCGACGGTTCCGAAATCGCCATAGATCAGATCGTTGCCCTGGCCGCCGATCAACTCGTCATCACCGAAGCTACCGACGAGCTGCAAACCCAGGGTCGACGCCGAGGCATCGACAAAATCATCGCCGTACCCGGTATCGACGAACACCTGGGAACGGCCGAGTTGGCCATCTTCCGGCTCGTCGAGGTCGATTAGCACGGTGTCGTCACCGCGACCCGTGCGGATGCGCGTAAACGTTTCCCTGTCGCCGTCCGGCTGATGGACGGCGTCGATCGACAGCGTGTTGTTTCCGTAGCCGAGATCGAATTCCAGGCCTTCGAAATTCGAATAGCTGACGCCCCCCGGACGCAATCCGCGCGCAATCGTCGTATCCGGTCCCATGCCAAAGCCGATCAAACGAGTGGGCTGGAGATAGCCCTCGTCACCGGGCTGGAGCGTTCCGTTGAAGACCGACTCCATGGTCGGGAAATCTTCGAAGTCGAGGGTCGTCATGCGGCCGGAGCTATCGGCGGGACTGTCTTCGTCGTGTACGAAGAGTACGTCCTGCTGCGTATTCTCGTCGACGAAGAAATTGGGGCTCTGATTGGTGATTCGATATTCCGCGACCGGCGTGATGCCGTCCTCCAGATCCATGTCTTCGGGCGCATCCGGGAAGATGCCCCAATCGGGCTCGATGTCGATACGTGTCTCGGCGCCTAGCACTTCGACGCCGGCGACCATGCGGAATTGATCGATCGCGGGACCATTCACGATTTCGACCGAGCGCCCTGCGAGATAGGCCGCCAACTCATCGGCTCCGGTAAGGCCCAACTCCGTCACGAGCGTTGCAGTGTCGACTGTGATGCTCGAATCGGTCGCGCCGAGTACGTCGCCGAGTTTCCGCGCGACATTCGTCTCGCCCGCCAATAGGACCGGCGGCGCCAGCCCTTCGAGTGATCCATCTCCGCCAGCACCATCGACCAGCAGGGGTCCTTGCAGGTCGATCAACGTGCTGGGGCGCGGCGCGAAGGCCTTGGTATCCCCACCATCGACCGTATTGTCGGTGCGCGCTCGAACCTGAACCGTCTGCGGGACGTTCCAGTTGTCCGCGGTGAAGACGAGAACCAGTCGTCCCTCCGCATCGATGAAGGAACCGGGCGCAGAAGCCTGATCGGCGGCGAGTTCGAGCTGTACGTTGCCGACGAGTTCGCCATCGACGAGGGTCGCCTGCACCAGGTCGCCGCGACTCGTCACGGTCGGTGCCGCTTCGACGATGACCTGCACGAATGCCGGGGTGCCTGAGGGCGGATCGTTTGAAAGCGGATCGGCCAGGCCGGGGGGCCGGGACAGAACGACCTGGTAGGTATCGGGTGCGCCATTGCCGGTGGCGTCTTCGATGACATCGGTCGAGAAATCCGATTCGAGAATCAAGACCGTTGCGGTGTCGTTGTCGACGACCTGGACCGAGAGGCGCTCCTCGATGCGACCGTCGTAGCCTCGATCGAAGACGCCGTAGGACACCTCGACGCGAGACGCCTCGCGCTCTTCCACGTTTCCGTCGACGTCGAGAAAGACGACGGAGCTGCCGTTCACCAGGTATCGATCGGCCGACAAGGTCTCTCGTAGGCCGTCCTCGTCGATCAGGTCGACACTTGCCTGGCTGATCGAGAAGCGACTCATCTCATCCGGCCGCGTCGCCCACGCTTCGTCGACGGTGATCACGCCGTCGTCGTCGATGGCCGTGATCGTTCGGATCTGACCTGCGCCGGGACCCCGCGTGATGCGCAGGACGAGATCGCTGACCTCACCTGCGTCCAGGGCGCGCTTGAAATCAAGAACCGTGAAGCGGCCATCCGCAAAACTCTCGAGCGTAGTGTCAGTCGGTGCACCCTTTACGCTGCCGCGATATTGCACTGGCAGATTCGCGAGCAGCACGAAACTCGCCACATCATCCTGATCCGAGAGATCGATCGATTCGCCGGCGACATTTTCGATCACGTCTACGTCTGCAGCGCTCGTCACCGTGTGGTTGATCAGGCCGCGATGCAATCCCTCCCGCGCCGAATCGTCGACCGCGATGACGTACACCCTCTGAGGAATATTCCATGCATTCGTCGCGCCCTCGTCCGACGAGAACACGAGTCGGAAGGGAGCAAACATGTCTTCGATCGGCCCCGACAGCGTCGTCGGTTCGTTGGGGGTAAGAAAGAGCTGCGTCGGCTCGCCATTGGGACTGGTGACCGTCAGCTCGACGACGACATCGGTCGCGACATCCCCGGACTCGCGCGGATCACGTGAGAGGATGACCTCGTACTCTGCATAACTGACGATCCCGCCGCCCTGATCGGCACTTCGTTCGAAGACCCGAAGCTCTTCGGTCTCACGCAAAATGACATCAGCCGCATCGTTGTCGTCGATCTGCACCGCAAGATTGCGCAGTTGCAGATTGTCGTAGAAATCGATCTTGTAGACGCTCTCGACGAGCGGCGGATCTGCCTCGTCGAAGAGGCCGAAGAGCGTCAGCTGCGTCACGCCACCGACCGTCTCGGCCGATTTGATCAACAGCGCCTGGCCCTTTCCGCCGAGCCGCGTTCCCGCCGGCGGATCGGTCACGGCAAAGAGTCTTCCTTCGAGATTTTGCGACGTACCGAGATCTTCAGCGAGCATGACCCGAGTCACGATGTCGCCGTCCTCATCGCGAATGGCGTCGTCGAAGGAGCCAATCAATCCCTCACGCGTCGTCGACAGACTCGTCACCGAGTGCTGGATCACCGCGAAGCGTTCGCCTTCGAGGGCAGAATCGTCAAAGTCGTAATCGAATGCGGGATCCCGCGGCATCGAGAGGATCTCATCGAGGGCCGCATTCCCGGTCAGGTCTCCGGCCGAGTAGGCCATGACGTAAACGGTCTGGGGAATATCCCAGTTGCTCGAATCGAAAACGAGCGTTGTCGCACTGCCGTCGGATTCATTGGCGCCGGCACTGAAGACACCGAAGCTCTCTTCGCCGCGCGCCGCAGCCTCTCGACCCCCGATCGGTGCGATGGCCTTCACGAAGACGTCGTCGTCGGGGCGACGGGTCAACACGATCGTGTACCAGTCGATGAAGCCGCCCTCGCCGATGCGCGTGAAGCCGTTCGATTCCGAGATCACGATGCCGGGTTCGTCGGCGTCGCCAATATTGGCCGAAATTCCGTTCGCAGCGATCCCCGTACCCTCGGGCCCCAGGAAGACGGGATCGTTGCTGTCGACATCGTTGATGATCAACCCGCTATGGCCCAGCAGGTCGTTGCTGATCACGTTGCGTGCCGCGCCATCGGCGAGTTGGAAGGTATCGCTGCCGAGTCCGCCCACGATCTGGGTCAAGATCTCTTCACTGGTGCTTTGAATGAAGAAGGAATCGTCGCCCTCGGCGCCATCGACCGTGAGAAATTCGATATTCACGAAAGTGACATTCAAGCCTGCGCCGAAGACACCGTCTTTCGTGATCACGAATTCGTCGGCGAATTCGGTGCCGATCACGGATACGGAGTCCAAACCGTCTCCGCCATCGATACTGACCGGCGCATTCACCGCATAACGAATCGTGTCGGCGCCACCACCGCCCGAGATCAAGGTCTCATCCTGGAAGCGATCCTCTGGATTCACCAGCGCGAAGGCGCGCACCTCGATCGAATCGTCGCCATCCTGACCATTGACCTGAAGCGCGGCCAGATTCCGGTAGACGACGATCGTATCGTTGTCGTTTCCGCCATTGATCACGGCGGATCGGCTGATGCCATTGCTGAGGAAGCCGCGCGTCGTTTCCGTCGTCGGAAATTCGTCCTCGAAGGCGATGTTGGCATTCGCGGCGTCGCGACGACTGCGATAGAGCTGTCCGACCTGGAAGATGTCGTCGCCGCCGTCGCCATTCAAGGTCGTCGCCGTGCGAACATCGTCGACCGCAAATCGATCATCTCCGAATAGCCCGTTCACCACCAGGATTTCGAGATCGTCATAGTCCACGCGTTCGAGATCGTCGCCGCGATTGATCGAAGCAACAAAGGCCAGGGACTCCTCACCGATTCCGGCTCTCAGCAAGAATTGATCCGCACCCGCGGTGCCATTGATGTCCAGGCGATCCGTGTCGTTCTCATCCGTACCGGAATCGAAGACGCTCACGCGCGCGGAGTTTTCCCCGCCCTTGTAGTCGACCGTGTAGCGATCGGTCCGGGCCTGACCATCGGCGAAGTCGTCGCCACCGCGAATGGTGATGCGATCCTCGCCCGAACCTGCCAGCCCAGCGCTCTCCAAATCGCCTTCGAAATTCGTCGCGGCTTCGCGCAGTCGCGTGATCAGATCCGCGGAAAGGATCGTCTCGACCGTCGTGAAGTCGGCGCCGCCGCTGTCGCCGAAAATGACATCGCTTCCCGCACCGCCATCGAGCGTATCGTTGTCGTCGCCGCCGAAGAGGATGTCGCCATCGCTGCCACCGTCGATTTCGTCATTCCCCGTTTCGCCGAAGATCGTATCCGCCCCGGCCTGACCGAAGATCAAGTCGTTCCCGGAGCCGCCGCGAATCAAATCCGCACCCTGCCCGCCCTCGATCGTGTCCGCGTTCGCTCCGCCATCGATGACATCGCCATCACGACCGCCGAAGAGTCTGTCATTGCCGGCATCGCCAAAGATCTCGTCGAAGCCGCGCTCGCCGAAGATTTCGTCGTTGCCCGTTCCGCCGCGCAGCTCATCGTCGCCTTGGCCGCCATACAACACATCGCCGCCGCCGCTGCCAAAGAGCCGGTCATTGCCGAAGATGAAGCCACGCCCGGTGTCCGCGACTTCGCGGATCGATCCGTTCCGATCGAGGCGTATTCGGCCGCCATCACCAATCAACAGATCGGCACCGCCGGCATCACTGGCGCCATCGACGCCGCCACTCGCACCACCGTTCAAGAGATCGAAGAGACGCTCGAGTTGTTGCCCGTCCGTCAGCATCGACGCATCGACGACGACGCCGCCGACGAGCAGATCGGCCCCACCCGCACCGAAGATCCAGTCATTGCCAAGCCCACCGGCCACCGCATCGTCGCCGTCCGAAACGCCGGCGATCGCCTGATAGGCGCCCAGATACTCGGAGCCCACCGCGAGGATTTCGATCGACTCGCTCGGGGTGCTATCGCCCGATACCGGAATCGGCCCACCTTCTTGCGGCGCAAAGACGTCCGTCGCGTCGAGGGTGATCAAATCGTCTTCGACCGCCGCGATCCGGTAGACGCCCTCGGAGCCGGAATCGGAGTCTTCGATCTCGAGAATCTGGCCGACCGCGAAGCCCGCCATCAAGAAGCTTTCACCGTCTAATCGTTCAATGGTCGGACCGGTCGTTCCGGAGGCCGCAGTCAAGACGAGCGGCGCATTGCGGACTCGCGCCCTCGACTCGACCAGACGTCCCTCGTCCGCGAAGATGACGTCGTCCCCGGCCCGGCCGAGGATGATGTCGCGACCGGCACCGCCAAAGATCAGATCATTGCCATCGCTGCCGACGATTCGATCCGAGCCATCACCGCCGCGCAGCTCGGAAGATTGATCCGCGCGACCGGTTCCGGCGAAGATCTGATCGTCACCCTCGCCGCCGTCGAGTTCAAAGCGAATGCCAGCCTGATTGACACCCGACACGTCGATCAGATCATTGCCTGCACCGGCCTGGGCCAGGATCTTCGTAAAGTTCCCGCGATAGACTTGCGTGAAATCTGGACCGCCGGGATTCGAATCGAGCCAGGTCACCCGGATCCCACCGCTCACTGAATCGACGTCGAATCGCTCGCTGCCGTCCCGTAGATCGCCGTTGAGACGCATCTCGGAAAAATCACCCATATTGAGTTGCAGCGTGCCGTCATCGAGTTCGGTCGCCAGCTTGGGAACCCGGGTGAACTGAACGTCGAAGTCGGCCAGCGTGATCTTCGGCGTGATATTGAATTCCAGATCGACGCTGAAGAGCAAGAGGTTGATCTCGAGGAAGGCAAAGGCGCGAGCAGTCACGATGCCCGAGACATCGAAGAGCGCGAGTGGCGCGAGCGCCGGTGTGCCGAAGAGGAATTCGTTCTCGATATTCTCGATGATCTCGCCAATCCGAATCTTGCCGTCGCCATCGGGATCGAAGAGATCGAAGTCGATTTCCGCGCCGAGGGCACCGGCGACACCGGCACGTGCGAAGCCGAGTTCGAGACCCGCGGAGAGTCCGAACTCGAGATCGAATTGCAGTTCGGGCAGATCCGGCCCCGCGCCGGTCACGTCTTCCGGATTGTCGCTCACGAAGAATCCGTCGAAGATCAGCCCCGGATTCTTGAAATCGGTTTCGAAGAAACGTTCGAGGCCGCTCGAGTCGAAACCGAAGGCGAAGTCGATCTTGCCCGCAGCCGTTCCGAAGACACCGACCGCCAACGGTCCGTAGACCGGGTACGAGGCCGAGAAGGTGAAGTCGAATTCGAGCGGCGCCATGTCATAGCCGAAGAGCACGACTTCCTCGCCGGTCAGCAATCCAAAGATCTGGCTCGGGTCCGTCAAGATCGGGAATTTGAAGCCCTTGGTATTCGCGAGCTTCTTGACAAAGCTGGTCGACTCTCGCTTGCTCGGATCGGAGCGACTTTCTTCGTCGAGTTTGTCCTCGATGCTGCGACCATCGCCACTGGCCCGATCGCGCGCGCCTGAGAGATCGGTGTCGGGATCGGTCGGATCGAAGGCCATCATCTCTTCGTCGGAGCGATCGAAGATCGTGAAGCTGCCGAAGGGGATGATGATATTCGAGACATCCGTCGGGATGGCGTTCACCAGGGTGATGATGTCGGCGATCGCCTCGATCAACGCCGGGTTCAAGAAGCCGGTCGAGCGCGCGAGATCGAGCAACGTGACCGGGGGACCGAGATCCGAGATGATGGGAATCGGTGCGGTCAGGATCTCGATGATCGGCTGGATCGGTCCGGTGATCTTCTGGATCTCGCCTAGCACGGGCTGGATGAAATCACTGATGAAGGAGCCGAGATCGAGGCCGACATTTCGGAACTCGACCAAACGCAAGCCATCGGAGATCACGGACCCGGAAAGGCTCTGGAGGTCGACCAGGATGGTGACGTCGTCCTGACCCGATTGGGCCTCGAAGCCCTGGCTTCCCGAGAACTCGACGATGATCTCGCTCTCGCGGACCTCGAGGATCCGGTATGAGCCGTCATTGACACCGTCGTCGGTGCCGGAAATCCGGATCCGTTGATCGACCATGTAGCTCTCGGTGATGAAGCTTCGGCCATCGCTGCGCGTGATCGTCCCGCGATCGCTGGTCGAGGCCTCGAATCCGAGCGTGACGCCACCGCGACTTCCGATGCCCCAATCGAATTCGAATTCTGCGAGCACCGTCGGAAAGACCGAGGCGAAATTCGCCAGCAATTCTTCGTTCAACTTCAATTCGAGATCGAGTAGCGCCCGCGCCTCGGCCGCGAGTCCCGCTTCGAGGCGAAGTTTTCCGAGTTCGACGAAGCTGAGCTTGTCGTCGCCGGCATCGTCCTTGTTCACGACGTCGACGACGAAGCTCGCGCCCAGTCCACTGCCCGCATTGATCGCGTCGAGTTGAAGGAAGGCCAGCCGTCCAGTCAGGCTGTCGGGGAGTACGACATCGATGTTGATTTCGAGTTCGCTGGCCGATCCGATGTCGAAATAGAAGCCGTCCTGAAAATTGAGTCCGAAGCCCAACTCGAGATCCCAACCGAGCTCCAATCCGATCGCGCCATCCGCTTCGAGGCCGAGCGCCGGAAATCCGAAATCGAGTGCGATGTCGGTGTCGACGAAACCGAGATCCTGACCGAGTCGGAAATCCCATTCGAGGAAGGCGAGATCCTGGAGGCTCTCGGTCGGAATCTGGGCGATGTCGATCTCGCCATCGCTGACCGGTGTCGTGCCGTCGGCCTCGAAGAAGCTGCCCGCCTCATTTCTACGCGTGCCATCGAGCTGGATGGCCTGACGCAGATAGAATTGACCGGCCCCCAGTTCAGCGTCGAGATCAGCGACCAGATTCTCCTTCCGCGCTGTAAAGATATCTTCCTCGGCCAGGCGGTTGCCCTCGGCATCGCGCACGACGAGCAACAAACCGGTCGACGAAAGCAGGTCGAAGAGAATCTTCGAAATAGCATTGCGGTCGGGATCTTCCTGATCGTCGACGAAACTCTCGGCATCTTCGACCAGCTCACGGAAGGGTTCGACGAAATCCTCGCGCAGGTCTTCGATGAATCGCGCACCATCGGAGAGGCTGTCGCCGATCAGAGGCAAATCGATTCCGAAGATCTCGCCGTCGAGCAGATCTTGCAATCCGCCGAGGAAGAGATCGAAACCGTCGACGGCCAGGAGCACGTTGTCGAAGAGACTGAATTGACCGAGATCGAGCAGGTCGCTCAGATTGAAGAGCTCGGAGAAGGCGACGGGGTCTGTTTCACCGAGGCGAAAGAATTCGAGCCCGCTGCCCGAGGTAGTGAGTCCGTTCTCCGAGGAGATCCCCAACCCGACCCGAAATTCAACCGAACCCTTTTCGAGACTTTCCGTCGGAAAGAAGACCGGCAACACGACATCGAGGCCGCCCTCGACTTCGGCTGAGAAGGACCCACCGAGATCGTCGAGGATCTGGTCGAGCAGTTGCCGTTGGTAGGGATCGGCGGCGTCCCCGGATACGCCGGTCGCAAAGATCGGGGCGCTGCCGTCCTCTCCCAGCTGGTCGAAGTCGAGTCCCGCTCGGAAGATATTCTGGGGCGCGTCCGCGGGCGCACCGGGCTCCCCGGCAATCCGGCCGCCGAGATCGACCTCGCCTTCCGAGATGAAGAGACCGAGGGGCCCGACCGCCGCACGAAAACTAAGATCCTCGGCACCGGCATTGAAGGTCGCGCTGATGGCCGTGTCGTCGAAGAGCGAGATCTCGCGAGAGCCCATGACCTCGATGCCGGTCACGCCCACTGCTTCGGCGCCCTCGCTGGCGACGAGGTCGTCCTTCAGGATCAGCGTCCGACCATCGTTGCTGATGTCGAGAATGTCATAGCGGCCGTCGTTATTGCCCGTGCCCTTGATCTTGATCGTCTGGCCCGGCAGGAATCCGTCACCCAGCCACGTGAATCCGTCGAGCCGCTCGATCTCGTCGTCTTGGGCGCCGCCATTTTGTCGGAAGACCAGCGCCGGATCGCCGCGCATGGCCGTTTCCGAAATGTCGATGCCCATGGCGATGCGAATTTCCGCTGCACCGCTCGCCTGCAACCCGGCCGCGCCCGCGAGCACGCCCTCCCCGCCGAGATCGAATTCGATGCCCAGGGATTCGTTGAATTGCGTTCCGAGGATCAAGTCGATGCGCAGGATGCTCTTCGTCTCGCCCGTCGAGGCACCCGCCAATTCTTCTGTCGCGTAAATCAGCTCGATGTCGAAGGGGTCCTGACCGATCGACGTATCCGTTCCGTCGTCGATGCCCAGCACTTCTTCGAGGCGTGCTTCGAGACCCTGCAAACTGGCGGCGGGATCGCGTTGGAAGTCCTCGATCGCGACCGCAAATTCCTCGCTGTAGTCGAGTAGATCGTTGAAGCTCACATTGAGTACCGGGATCGCATCGTCGAGGAAACCGAACTCTTCGAATTGGCCGAGGAAATCCGACGCCAGTTGCAGACCGCGGATGATGTCCAGGAAGCTGATATTCTGGAAGTCGAGCAGGTTGCCGAGATCGGGGGTGTCGATCTCGGTTCGCGGCGGCTTGGTGAAGAGCACCTTCGTGATCGTGACGTTGGCGATGTCGTCTACGAAATCTTCGTCAACCCGGATTCGCCCGTCGGCATCAATGGCGATGATCTTGGCGAAGGCGGTCCGTTCGTCCCCGGCTGAGCCGCCGGTGCTGACCACAAAAGTGATCTCTGCTTTCAGTTCCTCTCGATTCCCGAGCGCTTCGCGCAATCCGTCGAGGGTCTCATCGATCGATGCGTCCCCGGCCGCGCGAACAACGCGGATCTGATCCGTGGCATCGAGGGTGACGGTCCCGCCCGCCTTCGAGGCCGGCCCAACGGTCTCGCGGAAGAAGGGATCTCCGAGATCGAAGAGCGTCACGACGACGGCGGCATCGGCTCCCAGCGCCGCAAAGTCGACGAAGCCGCCCAGCTCGGCTTGCTCGATCTTCAGCACGAGGGTTCCCATCGCCGCCACGATCTCGAGGGCACCGGCGGCCGAGATCGGATCGGGACGATCGCCATCGGGCAAGCGCTCTTCGAGAACCAACACATCCATGCGACCGTCCGCGGCCGAGCTTTCGAGTCGATCGATCAGGTAGTCGCCGTCGCGCCCGTTGGCACTGCGCAGCGTGATGTTCTGACCGGCCCGGAAATCATCGTCGCCCCAACCTCCATTTTGACGAGTGATGCGACCGGTCTCGCCGACGTTCGAGAACGCGATCAATCCGGCCGAGTCGTCGAGGCTGTTGCCGGCGAAGCGCGGGACATCGATGAAGTTGAAGACGTCCTCGAGGCCGTCCGCCATTTCGCGTAACGTGATCTTGCCATCGTCGTTCACGCCCTCGCCTGGATCGTTGAGGGTGATCGAGGCCTCGGCAACGAGTCTGCCGTTGGCGTTCAGGGTCGACTCGAAGAAACCGAAATTCCCCTCGACGTCGATGCCTTCCGAGTCGGTTGGTTCCAGAAAGAGACTGGCGCTGAGCGTCGGATCTTGAATGAAGATCCGGTCGAAGATCGAGCTGCCCCCGATCGTGCTGCCCTCGATGAGTCCGTCGCGGTCCTCGAGATCGACCCGGCCATCCTGGTTGGCATCAAGTGCTGCATCCGTGCGCAGGATGCCGAGCCCCAGCGCAGCGATCGAGCCATTAATGAGCTGGATTCGGAAATCCTCGTCTCCCAATACGAAGCCACGCGTCGCATTCACGATGTCGGCCTCGCGAACGAAGGCCTCGTCGCTTACGCCTGTGCCCAGGACCAGGATCGTTGCGGATGAGTTCGGGTCGCCGGGGTCTTCGCGCTCGATCGCGCTGATCACGAAATCCGTGCGATCGTTCAACGCGGTCCCGCTGACTTCGATCGTGTCGCCCACCGAGAAGCCATCGTCTTGCCAATCGCCTTCGGAGCGGAGAATCCGGTTGCCGGCCGCTTCGAAGGTCAAGCGCGGTGTGCCGGTCAGCTGACCGCGTTCGAGCAACTCGATGCCGGTGCCGTCCTCGGACACCCGCGCCCGAATCAGGTCTGCGCCGCCTAGCACCGTTCCGCCCGCGGCTTCTTCGATCCGGCGCAGCACGTCGCCGATCGTCGTCGCCCCATCGAGCGTGACGAGAATTTCAGTGCCATCCGAGGTCGCGACGATCAGATCGGCCAAACTTGCGGCCTGGGTATCGGGACTCGACTCACTTCCGAAGCCGAGCGCCCGGGCACCCGCATTGATCGTGGTCATCCGGAACGAAGCGGAGAGCAACACGCCCGATACGGTGGAATCCGGGCCGGACAGGCCCACCACTCCAGAATCGGGATCCATCAGCGTGAGGCTTTGCGCTCCGACACTCGCGATCCGGTAGCTCCCACTATTGGCTCCGGCGCGTTCGATCACGACGATCTGTCCGATTTCAAAGCCTTCGGCCACGAAGCTGCCTGGACCGTTGCGGGTGACGATCCCGCTCGTTTCAAAGTCGAGGGTCTCGCTCGCATCGAAGCGCGCGATGGCGCCACGGACTTCGACACCTTGCTCTTCGGAGCCCGGCAAGATCGGACTTGCCCGGTCGAGCCGTCTCACATTGATCACCGTCTCGTCGTCGGGATCTGTGCCGACGATCCGATAGAGGCCGTCATTGTCGTCGGATTGCGAAAGGCGGATCAGCTGTCCGAGCTCGAAGCCATCCTCTAGCCAACTCCCGGGATCATCCCCGTCGTCGGCCCCCGATCGCGTAATCGTTCCGGTAATGGGCCCCGTTGACGTAAAGGACAGCGCGATCGCGCTGGCGTCGCCCGCGTCACCGCCAAGCTCCACGGTCTTCAACGTGAGTACGAGGCGCGTCCCGTCGAGTCCGACCTCGACGCGATTGCTCAAATCCACCTCCGCGTCGTCCCCGGTCGCCGCCAGATCGGTCGCCCGGGAGAGTGCCGAACGAAGATCTTGTACCAGGTCCGTCAGGGTTTCATTGTCCGAGGTATTAGGCGCGAAGGGGTCATCGGCGCTGGCTTCGGCGGGCAGGAATATTTCGAAGGGCCTGCCGTTGAGCTGGAGTACGAAGCGCGCATCACCATCATTCGTCGGGTCCAGACGCAGCGACACACCACTGCCTACGAGTTCGATGTTGCTCGACGTCGGTTCGGGGTCCAAGGTGACCGAGAGCGTCAGCGTCCTGCCATCACTCGACTTCGAATCGACCGCGTAGAATCCGTCATTGCGAAGCGACCCGGAGATCTGGATCAACTCTCCCGCTTCGACTTCATCGAAGGCGCCGTCGGTCGAAACGCCAACGGTACCCGGCCCTTCGATTTGGATGCCCGTTTCCGGGATCGGATCGCGATTCGAATTCATCGCGCCGGCTTCGAGGTCCTGGACCAGCTCGAGGGTGTCGCTATCCGCCCCGGATTTGATCTCGTAGAAGCCGTTATTCGATTCACTGCCCGTGATCTCGATGATCTGGCCCTGGGCGAAGCCGTCCGCTGCCCAGGTCTGACCATCGCTGCGAGTGATCGAATTCGCAGACCGGTCGTTCTGGGCCTGCTTGATCGCTCGTTCGATATCCGAGAGCCATCGACTCTTGAAGACGCGTTCCGAGGAAACCGTATAGGTCTGCGCGGCAAGCAGTACCTGGAAGAATTCGCCGGTGACCGTGACCGGGCCGCCTATCCTGTCCAGGCGCACGCCGAAGTCGAGCCCCGGCGTCGTAAAGGTCAAACGACCGTCGTCCTCGACCGTCGGCGCCCCACGAGCTGGAACGCGCAATGAGGCTTGCTGAAAACCGGTACTCGAAAGCGTTCCATCGACATCGAGAACGATCTCGAAGTCTTCCGGCGCGACCAGATAGACGAGATTGTTCACCAATGTATCCGCCGAGACATCGAGGGTCTCGCTGGCATTGAAGACCAGGTCCGGATTCCCCGACATGCGAACGCGGTCGAGGGTGATCTCGAGATCCTCGTTCGCGGTATCCACCACACCGGCCAGATTTCGGGCAGTGATCGCGGGATTGGTCTTGATCAAGTCGTCGACATTGTCGACGCCGCGCAACTCGGTCAGATTGGTATTTTCTTCGATGCCCGCTTGGCCGTTAGGCGTTGCGGAGAGGTCGATCCCGAATTTGATATTGAAGCCAACGCGCCCGCCGATCGTGATCGTTGGATCACCGACGGTCCGGATATCGCCGAGGGGGCCGAGATCCAGATCGAAGTCGACGGAAAACTCCTCTTGGAAGAGATCGTTCGTGAGATCGATCTCGTAGGTCAGGAGATTGGCCGCTGAATCATAGGCGAGGCCATCGACGCCGAGGGCATCGACGGCCAGATTGACGAGCTTCGCCTTGAGTTCCTGTGCCGTATCGAAGGTGGCCGCATTATTCGCGTCGAGCAGCTTCGCAACGTCGTTCCCGACCTTGCTGTTGCTGCTCGTCTCCGCGACGGAGACGGAGACGGTCGCCTGACTCGAACCGGTCGTGCGGGTGACGGTAATCTCGGCCCTCTGGTCCGTGGTCAAGCGGCCGTTGGTCGGAGTGAAGGCGCTGAAGCCGGTGATCTCGGGGGCCTCGCCTTCTTCCCCACGTTGCGCGGAGCCGGCAACGAAGCCGAAGAATTCGTCGCCGGCGGCGATCGCAATCTCGACCCCGGTGACACTGGAATCGATCGCGAAGAGTTCGAAGGTTCGATCGCCTTCGGTGTCCGTCGCTTCGAGATCGACGACTCGGAACTCGACGAAATCGGCCAGGCCCTGGTCGGCCAGGATCTGATTCAGGTCGGTGATCAGGAAGGTGTCGTCGTCGCGATCGAGTCCGTCATCGCCGTCGTCATAGAGCAGCGCATCACCGAAGGCATCCGCGAGATCGAAGACGGTATCGAGGGCTCCGGTCACGAAGGGCAGATCGAAGCCCGAGATCAACTCGCTCTGGCTGACACGCTGAAGCCCGGTGCGAATTTCTCCCAAGAGTCGAATGAAACCCTGCGCATCAATATTCGCGAAGGACTCGACCTCAGCGAAATTATGGAAGACCGTATTGCCATCCGGGGCCTCGTCCTGGAGCGCCTCGACACCGTCGAATGCATTCTCGGCGAAGAGCGTCGTCGCACTCGTGAAGACCCCAAGATCATCGACCGAGAAGGTGTCTCCGGTGCCCACCAGATCGAGTCCGGGCCTGACGACGATCGGAAGATCGAGCCTGAAGGACTCGCGCACGCGATCGAGATCGAGGACACGGCGGGCGAGCGCATCGTTGTCGGCAGTTTCTGCCTCGAGCTCCGTGGTCGTGAAGGGACCCCATCCGCCCGCCAGATCGAGTTGCGCAGCGATCGAAAGGCTGCCACCAGTAGGCGCGATCTCGGCGCCCAGAAATCCGATATTCGCCGTCGTGCCAGCCTTCAGGTTTCGTTCCGGATCGTTGTCCACAGAATCGGATGCACTCGTCTCCGCAGAAACGGAGAATCCATTCACTTCGATCGCAAACCCCGGTTGGCTATCCAGATCGAGGGAGATCCGCAGCCGAGAGGTCAACTTGGATTCGAGATCCACGGAGGCCGAAGCGTCAAGGAGCAGACCCTTGGCGACGGCGGCATCACCCAGATCTACGCTGAAGGCGCTCGACCGGTTGGCCAGATAGGCGAAGTCGAGGGTCAGAAGCCCGGTATCGGGATCGAATTCGAGCGCCACCGCATCGACGGCGCGAATCGAATCGACCGAAACGAAGCCACCAACGTCCGTAAAGTCCGAACCCGTAATCTGGAGTTCGTTCGCTGTGACGCCGGCAATCGAAAAAATTCGCGTGATCTCGGTGGCCAAGCCGCCGACGTCGACCGTACGTGCGACCTCGATCGTCTGCCCAGGCTCGAAGCCCTCGACCAGCCAGGAGCCCGACGTTCGAAGGATCGTCCCTTCTCCCGGAGTCGACGTCGACTCGGTCACGGCGAGCAGGCGTTCGAGCACCATCTCGTCCGAACCCGAGTTGATCGAAACGACACGGAACGTGCCGTCGTTAGGCCTCGGATCCGCAGACGGGCTCACGGGGTCATGGGTGATCGTGATCGTCTGGCCGACGGCAACGAGATCGTTCCAGGAACCCGCCCCTCGCGTGAGCTTGCCGAGCCCATCCGAGTCGGCCTCGAAGAGAAGGGTCGCAGCGCCCGCGCCCGCGAAGAGCTCGCTATTGGGAGCGGGGATCGAGGTGTTGACGAGGGTGATCGGGGTCAGGCTGCTCGTCTCGGATGTAAAGGTCGAAAGTCGATAGCCGGCGCCAATGCGAACATCGAGTGAGCCGAGACCCTTGAGTTCACTCGAGAGGTTCGAGCGCGAAAGGCTCGCCGTTTCGAAGCCCAATTCGACGATCGGCCCGGCCGTCCACTCGATGGCGAGGTCCTCGATCTCGGAGTCGAGGACCTGAAAGACGAGCCGTGTGGATCGCGTCGGGTCGCCATTTCCATCGAGGTCTGTTGCGATCGCGCGGACCTGGCCCGACAGATCGCTCTCGTCGATCGCCGCGTTGAGCGCCTTGACGAGCGCCGGCAAGCTTCCCGTCGTCACATCCGTATCCCCGACGGCCAGGATCGCCTTGCCAGTCACCCGGGCGTTGCGAATCTCGGACGACAATGTTTCTTCGACGGTCAACACGCGGCCGTCTTCGGAAAGACGCTCGATCGTGTAGACGCTCGTTGTCGGCACGCCGGTCAGGGGATCGAGGATGACCTCGATCGTTTGGCCCGTTCGAAATCCGAGCGCCTTCCAATCTACCGCGCCGGCAGCTGAACTGGAGTTGGCATCAAAAATGGTGCGCGCCGCCGCCACCGTAACCAGGCTGCTGCTTCGCTCGTCATCATCCCCAGCAAGCGCATCGAATACCGCTTGACCAGCGTCCGCATCGATCAACGTGAGCAAGCGCCCGTCGCCCGAGATGGCCTCTATCTCGAAAGCCCCGCTCTGGTCACCATCCCCAAACATCGCATCGATGTCGATCGTCTGGCCTTGCCTGAACCCGTCGGTCTTCCAATCGCCCGAGGAACGACGAACGGTCGCATCCCCATTTCCCTGTCGCGTAAACGTCAACGCCCGATCCGGGTCGCCTTGTTCGGTCAGCCGAACGCCAAATACGAGAAAACGTTGCTCAGCCTCCACGTCGGTTCGTGCGGCCAGGCCGAGAGAAAAGACTTCGCCGTCGTCGAGTTGGATTGTGAGGCCAAATCCGTCTGTGGCATTTCCGAAGCTCGTCCCAACGACACCACCCGATATCGACCGGTCGAGATGTTCGATGTCACGCTTTTGAAAGCCTTCGAGTAGAGCACGCAAGGATTCAGCAGTGAGCGGACTTTCCTCGCCGCGTTCGACGGCGGCTTGATAGGCGGCGATCTCGATCGCCAACTGATCGAAGGCTTCTCCGAGGTCGAGCGCGCTACCGACGCCGACATCCGCATTGCCGCGCAGCCCCGCCAGCGCGGTCGCAAGGTCACCCTGAGCGTCGAGGCGACCGGCCCAATCCGCGAACGCCCCCAACCCGTCGATCAATTCAGCAACGACCGCATTGCGCAATCCGAGATTTTCCACCTGCTCGATCACATCAGCGTTCGCCGCCCCAGTCGTGTCTTCGATCGTGATCGTGCCACTGACGAATCGATCTGGGTCCCCCCCGTAGTCGATGCGATCTGCTTCGCCGACGGCCGACGGGATCGCCCCTTCGATGACCGTCACGTCTCCAATCGCAGCGGCCGACTCACTGAAAAGGTAAGCGTCCGCGCCATCACCACCGCGAAGCTCGATCGTACCGCTGAAGCCGTCGAGACCGAGCGGAAGATCAGGGGAGATCTGAAGCGTGTCGTCGCCGACACCGGAATCGAAGATGATCTGACCCGCAAAGATCGGGTCCACACTGGTGAGCGTCAGGAGGTCATTGCCACCGGTGGTCGTGACGCGAATCGTATCGTCGGTGGTGGCGAACTCGATCCGCGTCTGGGGAACGGAAGCCTCATCAAGAAACGCCCCCCCAGTCGAAGTCAAGACCCAGAGGCCCTCACCACTCGCCCCCAGACTGGCGTCGAACCCGAGCGAAACAGTGACATCCGGATCCGAGGCCGGATCTTCGAGGGCGAAGTCGACGAGCAAGCCGTTGAACTGCGGCGCATTGAGCGCTGTCGCCTCGATCGTACCGATGGAGACTTCGAGATCCCAATCCCCACCCTGCGCCGTCGCCCCGGTCAGATCGCTCGAAGCCGCAATATCGACGCCCGTCACTTCCGCCAACGTCGATACGAACTCGATGCCCACCTCGCCACTCGCGACTTCGCATCCGTAGAGCAGCAAATCTCCATCGCTGCCTAACGCATCTCGCAACGTCGCCAGGGAATCTGATCTCTGCCGTAGCGTCTCCGACGTAATGCGACTGTTCCCGAGCGTCAACCGGCCGCGCGCGCCATGGGAAACGACATGCATGGCGCCGATTCCTTGATAGGCCCGGGCGATTTCGGCCAATTGGTCGATTCCGTCTCGTTGTGCGTCGACTACAACGACCGCAATGCCGCGCCGCTCGAGTTCTTCGGCGAGTGCTTCCGCAGAACGAGTCCCGGGTTCTCGAGAAAGGAATTCAACCCTGCCTTCGCCTTCTCCCAACCATACGGCCGATTTGGGCGTACCCTCGTCGTTGGTCTCGAACACATTCAGCGAATCACTCGAAGAAGACGAAACATCGCCCTGCGAAGCATCCGCTTCGGCCTGACTGTCCAGCGTTTCCGCGAGCAACGCCTCGAGAAGGGACGAGACCTCGGGAATCCGTCCGTCGATCACAACGACCTGACTCGCTTGGTTGGATTGCAGGGTGGTCTGCTCAGCCCAATCCGCCTGCCACAACCGCGATCGCAGCAGATCCGCGGCCGAACCGGGCTCGACGACGGTTTGCCCCAGAACGTCCGTCTCTGGGGATGACTGACCGTCGAGTTCGAACGTCGTCTCGGCGTCGACGCCGTTGCTATTCGTGCTGACGTTGGGGGCGCTGGGGGAGTTGGGGGCGTTAGGGAAGCTGTTGCTCGAGCTGCCGTTCGAAACATTGTCAGGGCGGCCGCCCATCCCGTTATCCGACCTGATGTCCAGCGTCCCTACGATGTCTTCGAAGCGGCTCGGCTCGCGAACCAGGACTTCGTCGTGGATCTCGGGCTCGATCAGAACATGGGGATCGAAATTGTCCGTCGGGGGGGCGAGCAAGGCGTCGGGCACGAGGCCGACATCGGCTGACAACAGAATCCGAGGCTCGAGGGGTTCGAGATAGGGTCGTGGGCGCGGCACGAGCGCATCACGAGCCGGCGTAGCCGAGGGAGCGGCATGTCGCCGTTCGAGGCCGGCACGGACGTTTTCGACCCACCGGCCGAATCCAGTCGACTTGCTCATTGGCTCTTCAGCCGATTCTTTCAAAATCTTCGACAACGATCCGACCCTTCAACACGCGCACCACAGTCGGCACGCCCCACTTGATCAGTCCTGCTCGCGAGCACCCCCCGACGCCCGATTCAAATTTTTGCCGAGACCCGAATGCGGTCTCGTTTCCTTCTCTTCCCTTTCAACTCTCAAACCAACGCGCGACAACTCGCATCGACATCCGGCACAACGCGGGCGGCTACTCGAGCCACTCCGAGACCCGCTCGAGATCCTCGACACCCAATGCGCCCACGGACTGCTCCAGCCGAAGCACGCTACGCACATAATTGAAGCGGCCTTGGGAATAGTCTCGAAGTGCCGCATAGAGTTCACGTTCCGCATTCAACACATTGATCATGCTATCGACGCCTGCGCGTACTGCCTTCTGCCGGCTCTCGACCGCTCGCGTCTGCACCTCGGCGCTCTTGCGCAGCGCTTGAACGCGACGCGCCAGGGAGCCGACCGCCTGAAAGGCATTGCGCGTGGCCCGCTCGACGCCGCGACGGGTCTGTATCAATTGTTGTTTGTTCCGCTTGTGTAGATCACGTGCCCGGCGCGTACCGAAAAGCGCCGATCCACCGGCAAAAATCGGCACATTGACTGTTACTCCGTACTCGGACGTCTCGACCTGATTTCCGCCACCAAAGCGCGAGCCATCAGAATCCCGGCTGTTGAACGAGGCGTTGAAATCGATGGTTGGAAAATGTGCCCCGCGCTGTTTGTCGATCTCGCGGTCTGCAACCTCGACAGCCTGGCGATGCGCTTCGAGGTCTGGATTCGTGGCGAACGCCATCCGAACCCAAAGCTCAGCGTTGGCCGGCTCGGGCGGCGCAAAGGGAATCGATTCACCGAAAGGCCGAAGGTCCGTGTCAACCTGCCCTGTGATCTCGGCCAGAGCTTGGATCGCGTCTTCGAGTTCGACGAAGGCAATCGCCTCATCCGCCTCGGCCAGTGCGAAGCGAGCCTCTGACTCGTAGACGTCAGGCGCGATGCCAAGGCCCGAATCCAATCGGCGCTGCGCGATTTCACTCTGGCGACCTAACGCGTCTCGCTCACGCTTTCTAAGAGCGTATTCCTCCCCCGCCTCGAGAACCGAAAGGTATGCATTGGTCGAGCGGAAGATGAGATTCTGAAATGCAAGGTCGAGCTCGGCCGCAGCTTGTCTCACGCTCGCTCGGGCCTGTGATACGTCGGCCCACTCGGTCATCCGAAAGAGCGGCTGGGTCACTCTTGCGCCGTAGGTCTTGACCGGAAAACTGGTCGATCCGACGGCAAAGATCGTATTGTCACTGCTCTGAACTGACTGCCTCGTCTCGACATAGCCCGCTTCGGCTGAGGCGCTCGGCAATAGACGGGACCAGGCAATGCGAAGGGAGCTGTCCTGCGCGAGTTTTTCAAAGGTCACCGCAAGAAAGATCGGATCGTTCGATTGAGCCAGCTCGAAACTCTCGAGAAGGTCGAGTGCATATGCGGGCGCGGGCGTGACGGACCATGACAAGACAGCCATCGAGCATGTGATCGTCGTCCGCACCCTGGAAGCGAAACGGACTTTCTTGAACGCCTTCCGAGACACCTGCGCGCCTTTCCGTAACCGTCGCTGCGGCCGAAACGCGGGAAACGCTGGGGGCCGAAGAGCGCGGATCACTGGCTTGGCCAATTCAAATCAGGCCTTCCCGATCGTCCGCGCGACCATCAGGAATCCCCATCCTTGGATTAGCCGAATTCCCCACATTGTACGACTTTTGCTTCATACTTCGCGGAAATATTAGTAGTATCAAACGTGCTGCATAAGCGTTGAAAGAGTTGCATTTCAGTTTCGCATGAACTGCCGCATGGACGGCGGAGCCACATGAAGCCTTCTCGCCCCATACTCCAGAATCTGAATCGATTTCGTCGTGCGCTCCCGCCACTGGTCGTCTTCTGTCTGCTTCTTTCAGGCAGCCCGGGTATGGCACGCGCGAGCGATGATGGCGATGACGACGACTGGCTACAGGCCGAGGCAGAGATCGGATTCATCCGACAGTTCAAGACCGATCTCGACGACGACGGCGAATTCGCAACGACCGGCGGCTTCGGACGCGCTCAGCTCGTCGTTCGCCTATCAGACAGGATCCGAATCCGCGCCGTCAGCAGCTATTACGGGCTTGAATACGATTTCGATGACCCGCCGACCATTGCGGGCTCGGCGTTCAAGCCGTGGAACACAGTTCATGTCGCCCGATTGAATCCGATGCTCGAGCTTCAGATCAGCGAGCGATGGCAAATCTTTGGTGGGCCTCTATTCGAAGCCTCGCTCGAGAACGGTGCCGACCTCGGCGACGGCTTCAAGCCCGGCGGATTGCTAGGTGCGAAGGTCACGCTCTCGCCGACGTTGACCTTCGGATTCGGGATATTGGGCGTCGCAGAGATCGAAGATAACGCCTACATCCAACCACTACTCCTCCTCGATTGGCAACCCATGGAGCGCATCACGGTCCACGCAGAAAGCTGGACGACGCGCGGAGGCAAGCTCGAAGTCGTCTACCAGGTCAATGATCAGTTCGAGGTCACGACATCAGTCCGCTATCGCCGCGAGCGTTTCAGACTCAAGGAACGAGTCCTCGAAGTCGATCCAGTTGTGATTCTCCGAACCGGCTCCCAAGGGGTCGCTGAGGACCGCGCCGTCATCCCAGCCCTACGGCTCTCTTATCTGCCCGACGCGCAGATCATCCAGGACACGCTCGGTCGACTGCGAATCGACCTAGAAATTGGCGTGGCCCTGGCAGGCGACCTGCGAATCGAAGACGAGAACGGGGATCAGATCCAGACGATGCCCTACGACCCCGCGCCGATTCTACAATTCACGATCACCGTTCCCCTCTGACCCTTAGCTCGTGAATACGCTCCATCGCTCCCTACTCTCTATTGACTACTACTCCCTACTCCCCGCGAATTCCCCGCACGTCGAAGCGTGCACGCACTCAAAAGGATGAACACTCATGGCCAAATCTGCCTCCTCGAAGAACGGTGAAGCGACGACCAAGGGTCAGCCCAAGGTCAATTGGGACGACAGCAAGATGGCGACGACGTATGCGAATGTCGTGAATGCCGCCAGCACACGCGAAGAGGTCATTCTCCTCTTCGGCACAAATCAAAGCTGGAAGGGTGTCGGGGACGAGGTCGATGTCGCCCTCAGCAATCGGGTGATCCTGAATCCCTATGCGGCCAAGCGACTGGCCATCTTGCTAGGCGGTGTCGTCACCCAATACGAGAAGCGTTTCGGCCCCCTCGGCGTTGAGGCCGCGAAGAAGGACTAACCAGGGTCCATCACGCCGACCGGTTGCCGCCCAGGCGAGCCCCGGGTCAATACGAAAGCAGCAGATAGGCGAAGAGCAGGACTGCCGCCCACATCGCAGTCGCCCCGGTCGGCCAAGGTTCTCCGAGTCGGGTCCAGGGACTGAGCTGGGCTTGCGTGAAATCGAGCAGGGCCAGGCGGGCGCGGGTTGCGGTTCCGAGGAAGAGGCGCTGCCCGATCATCCAACCTTCCGCGACACCGGACCAGGCGGCCGGCAAGAGTCTGCGCCAGATCCAATCGACGTCGAGGACGACGCTGCGCAACTCCGGCGGATAGAGACCGACCTTCCACAAGAAGACGAAGGCCAGGGCTGCGAAAAGTAGAAGCTGCAGGATCGCGACGACGTGCGAGACGGTATAAGGGTCATAGTCGACGGCGTAGGGCAGGATCGCGTAGAGGTATTCGGGGAAGACGCCGATGCCGATACAAAATGCGGCCGCGATACCCATGGCCAAGCGCATATTGAGCGGCGCCTCTTTGACACGGATGCCGCTGTCGTGGGCAAAGAAGGAGAAGAAGGGAATCTTGATCCCCGAATGGTCGAGTACGCCGGCCGAAGCGAAGAGCAGGACGAGCGAGATGATCAGGTAATGCTCGTGGCCGACCGCGGAGAGGACCATCGACTTACTGACGAAGCCGCTGGTCAAAGGGAAGCCCGAAATCGAGATCGACCCGATGATGCAGAAGAAGGCCGTCCAGGGCATCGACTTGTAGAGCCCGCCAAGTTCCGAAGCCTTGATCGTTCCGGCCCGAAATAACACCGCACCCATCGCCATGAAGAGCAGCGCCTTGTAGAGGACGTGGGCGAAGACGTGGGCGACGGTGCCGTTGATCGCGAGTTCAGTACCCACGCCGATTCCGACGACCATGAAGCCCAACTGATTATTCAGGCTATAGGAGAGGACCCGCCGCAGATCGTTTTCGATCACAGCGAAGAAAATCGGAAACGCGGTCATCGTGACACCGATCGGAATCAGAATGTCGGTTCCCGCATAACCTCGTGCCAAGGCGTAAATGGCGAGTTTGGTCGTGAAGCCAGAGAGGAAGACGGTCCCGGTGACCGTCGCTTCCGGGTAGGCGTCTTTCATCCAGCCGTGAAGCAGCGGAAAGGCCGCCTTGATTCCGAAGGAAAGAAAGACCAACCAACCGCCCGCGGACTCGAGGCCGATATGTTCGAAGGCGAGGGTTCCCGAATCGCGGTAGAGCAGGATCGCGCCGGCGAGCAGCAGCAGACCCGAGATCACCTGGATGATCAAATACCGCTGGCCCGCCTTGAGCGCGGCTTCCGTGCGACTCGCCCAGATCAGGAAGACCGAGGAGACGGCGGTCAACTCCCACCAGACAAAGAGCGTCATCAGGTCGCCCGCGAAGACGGCGGCGATCGCGGCCCCCGCGTAGATCAAGGCGGCCGCCGCCTGGAGCCGATCCTTTTGGTGGGACGCATAGAGCACACCCAGGAAGGCGGCGATATGGAAAACGATTCCGAAGACGCGAGACAAAGCGTCGACCCGAGTGATCTGGAGTGTGTAGTCGAAGACCTCGATCGAATAACCGAAATCCGCGGGCAGCGACAGGAGATGCGCCAGACCCAGAACCGGCAGCGACATCATCACGGCTTGCGAGAGTCTGTGCGGCAACAAGACCGCGGGAATCGCCGCCAGGATCAGCAACGTACCGGGCGGCATTCCGTTCACGAGGACATCAATCATAATAGTCCTCGTCGCGCATCACGATTCGCCGAAAGGCCTTCGCAACGGTGATGAGGCCTACGTATGCCAGAAAGCCAAAGACTGCATCGAAGGCGATCCACTCTTGAAATTGATAGTCGCCATGCTTCTTGTAGAAGAAGTCCGCCACCACGGTCAGCGCACAGGCCACGATCAAGACCTTGATGATCAAATTGACGCTACTCGGCCGGTCGAGCCACCATTCGCTCTTCTCGTCGTGCCCGCCCGTGGGTCGCTCTTCTTGTGGCGAAGATTCGTCTGCCATGGTCAGCCTCCGAGACCCATCGCCGGAGCCAGAAGTCGATAGACTTCGTCGGCGTAGAAGAAGATGGCAAAGCAAGCCAATGCCGTGGTGCAGATCGGCAAGAGGATCAAGAGCGGCGCTTCTTTGATACCGCCCTCCTCTCCCTCGGGCAGAGGCCGGAAGAAGGCGCGCACGACGATCGGCATCAAATAACCGATCGAAAGCAATGAACTCACCATGAAGACCATCACCATCCA
>CAZMFM010000030.1:0-30881 GCA_964565565.1 uncultured Spirochaetaceae bacterium
ACGGGACCTGCGATTTTTGTAGGCGGGTGGGCGCTGCAACAGCTCTGGCTCTTCTGGGTTGCACCGATCCTTGGTGCCGCCATCGCCGGAATCTTCTATCGCCGCGTCTTTGAATCCGAGGACTAGCCCGAATGGGCAGTTGGGCCATCGGAGCTTCGGTGAACGAAGGCCTCCAACTCTTTCGGGTCGAGCACAAGCACAAAGCCGCGTCCATCCTCGATCAGCCCGCGCTCGCGCCACGCGCTCAATTGACGATTCACCATGACACGGGTCAACCCAACACTGTCCGCCAGGCTCTGTTGGGAAAGGCGGTGATTGATCCGCAACGCGCCATTTGCAAGATCGACCTCCCCGTATTGTTGCGACAAATACATGAGCCGAGTAAAGACCCGCGTCTCAGCGCTGTGAAAGGCAAGATTCTCGAGCGTCGCGCCAGCAATCCTGATCTGACCGCAAAGAAGACGAGCCAGCTTCAACGCAGCTTTCGGGTTTCGTTCGAACGCCGGCAAAAGGACGCTTCGATTCAGCGAAAGCGTGTGCGTAGAACAATCGGCGATCGCGTTCACCCCACGAAGTCCGTCATCAATGGCGGTGATCTCCCCGCAATAGTCGCCGGGCTCGATCATGCCATGAAGCAATTCGCCCCCATCCTGGTTGTTCACCGTCAGCTTGAGCCGACCGGCCACAACCCAGAAGACGTTGGCCCCCGGCTCGCCCTTCTCGAAGAGCGTTTCCCCAGCAGCCAAATGGCGCTCTCGAGCATGAGTCGCCAAATCTGTTAGTTCGACGTTCGGAAGTAGATCGAGCAAGGCGCTGGATCCCAGAATCCTCGCCACGTCGACATGGGCCATAGTTGGCATCTTTTGACCTTAAGGAACTCATCACCCCGTGGGCCCCACCCATTTGGGTGGATCTTCAAAATAATTTTCCATGTAAAGGCGTATACGGACTCTCGCGTTCAGGGAACGTATATTTCTGATGTTCTCCTTTGAGGAGCGGGCCTCGCCTGGGTCCATGCTTACCGCATTCGCATGGAGTCGGACAGGCGCTTAAAAGGCGACCGGCGTGACGAGCTTTCAATCTTTCCTCGTCTGCGTCGGTCGCTGTTTTCGGCCCGCAGCGATCCCCTAACACATAACATTCAACACATGAAAACTCAAATCGGTCGAATTCAGAAGATCTCCGGCTGATGCGCCACGAAGCCGCGCTTCGAACTCGCGGCGACGCCTTCGGGTAGCGAAGCGATCGTTGCGGCGAGCGCGCCCGCCGCAGCCAGGAGTTCGTCCCCGGGAACCACTCGATTGACGAATCCGATAGCAAGGGACTCCTCGGCATCGTAGCTACGCCCTGTCAGGCACATTTCTCGTGCAGGGCCCGATCCGAGAACGACGCGCATCAACTCGTAGCTTGCGGCCGCTCCGAAACGAACCTGTGGCTGGCCAAATACTGCGGTCGTCGCGGCAATCCGAAAGTCACACATCCCCGCGAGATCGCAGCCACCGCCCAACGCCGGACCATTAACTGCGGCGATCAAGGGCTTCCCGAAAGTGAATACACGACGGTGATATTCGTTCGCATCGGCGAAGATCTGCTCCATCGCACCGCTCGCCAACTCATCGCGATCGAATCCTGCACAGAAAACCGGGCCGGCTCCGGTCAGAACGACCGAACGGACACGTTCACTCTTCTCGAATTCGTCCAATCTCGAAACAATTTCATCTCGCAGGGCCCGCGAAAGCGCGTTTCTCTTGTTTGGTCGGTTCAGAGTCAAGACGACCACTCCATCGCTCTCTTCTACCGTCGTCAAAGATTCCGTCATGGCATAAAGCTCCTGGTCCAATGTTGGCCATCGAAGGATTTCTCACGAATTCCCAGCCCTGGCCGCAAGACGTGCCTCGCGCCGCTCCATCAAATCGCGCAAGCGCGCGTGCCGCTCAGCGGTCAATGGATAGTGCCACGTCAGCCACAGCGCAGCACAAAAGAAGAACGCGGGCACGATGGCATAGGAGATGGCCAGGGACATGAGTTCGAATGGACCGTTGTTCATCGCTGCTTCACGGTCGGCGATATAGCCGACAAGCCCGAGCACCTGTAACGAAACGCCCGTCCCGACCGCGACGGCCATCTTGACCACCATTCCCGAGATCGCGAAAACGACGCCGGCGCGCCGCCCGCCCGAGCGAGCCGAGTCGACGTCGACGACATCGGCCAACATCGACAGGGGCAGAAATTGTAATCCGCCGAAGCAGGCCCCTTTCGCGATAAAGAGCGCCGTGAACTCCGTCACCTGACCCCGCTCGAGAAAAAACGTCGCCACGCTGACGCACGATACAGTGACCATGCAGACCGCGAACGCTTTGTGCTTACCGATTTTCTTGCCTAACAGGAGCCAGCCGGGAATGGCGACGAGGCCGGAAACGAAATAGTAGGAGTAGAGAATGCCGATCGCCGGAACCGCGATCAGATCGCGCATGAAGAAGACACTGAGTGCGTTTCTAAAGGACTCCGCAAAGGTCACCAAGAGAACGATCAGCAGAACGCGCTTCATGGGGCCGTTACGCCAGACATGACGCAAGCCTTCCCGAAAGGGAATATTTCGATGGTCTTCGACAACCGGCTCTTTCACGAACGCGACCAGCAGAAAGACCGTGATCGGCATCAAGATACCGATGGTCCATGCCATCGCCTGCAAGACTGGTCCAGCGTCACGCTCACCCATGTACTCGACCACTGCGGGTACGAACGCCGCAATGATCAGTCCGAGGAGTACAAAGCCTTCGCGCGCGGCCGTCACACGCGATCTCTGGTGGTAGTCCGGGGAGAGTTCCGCGCCCATCGCCTGATAGGTCAAGCTGACCATGGTCGAACCCAGAAACATGAAGCTGATCCAGAAGAGTAGATAGAGCGCTCCGGCCCCTTCGGGCGGAATGAAGAGCTTGAACGCGCCGAATACCATGAAGGGCGTACCCGCCAGGATCCACGGCTTCCGTCGCCCCCAGCGCGTCTTCCATTTGTCGCTCAGAAAACCAATCAGCGGATCTGTGATGACGTCGGAGAAGCGCGCCAACATCAACATCAGTCCAACGCTGGCCAGACTGATTCCGAGTTCACCGGCGTAGAAGGGTGGAAGCCAGATCGCGATCGGATAGCCGATCACGGCGAGGGGCACGCCGACCGTGCCGAAGAGCAACACGGTCGATCGCTTCAGAACATCGCTGTCAGACAAATCGACCCTTCGAAAGAGATTCGCCACGCGATCCGAACCCTGGATGCGGTGGGCACAGCGGCGGATTCGCTCCCCGCCCCGAGCACTCGAAACGGTACTCTTCTGACTGGCCAGATACCCGCTCTATTTCTGGAAAGCCGGGCCGCTCTCGCCCGCTTCGCGGGAAAGAAGAGCGCAATGGGTCGCGTGAGAGCGACCTTCGTGGTTGACTCTCTGGACTCACGAAAGGACTCCACAATGCAATTGCGCTGGTCCCATGCGGTCTTGCTCGTCCGAGACATGGAAGAGATGATCGACTTCTATACAAACGTTCTGGGCTTCACGGTCACAGACCGAGGCGCCTTCCCGGGTCCCGGCGACGACAATGCTGAGATCGTCTTCATGAGCCAGGTGGAATCCGACCATCATCAGATCGCTTTCGTCGACAAGCAACGAGATGAGCGCCCTCCGAACTCGGTCAACCATTTCGCATTTCGTGTCGCATCCCTCGATGACGTGAAGGAAATGGACCGAATCCTGGAAGAGGATGGGCGCGTGCCGAACCGTCTCCCGTTCACCCATGGCAATGCCTGGTCGATCTATTTCTCCGACCCGGAAGGAAACGGAATCGAGGTCTTCTGCGATTCGCCCTGGCATGTCCAACAACCCCAGGGCTCGATCTGGGACCGGAGCAAGACCAATGACGAGATCATCGAGGAGACGAAGGGGGCCTTCGAGAACGAACCCGGCTTCGGCCCCATCGAAGACTTCTATCAGAAGTGGGCCAAAGAGTTGGCCGATCGCTAGTCGACCGAACCGGCCCTCTTCGTCTCCCCGGGCGGGGAGGCCCAATCGGCGGCCAGGCCCAGGCGACTCGGTTCCCGACAGACAAAGAGAGCAGACATGTCAAAGATGAACGGTGCACAAGCGTTGATCCGAACCCTCGTGAACTGTGGAGTGGATACCTGCTTCGCGAATCCGGGCACGTCGGAGATGCATTTCGTTGCCGCCCTCGACGATGTCCCCGAGATGCGTGGCATTCTTGCGCTCTTCGAAGGGGTCGCGACCGGGGCAGCAGACGGTTATGCACGCATGGCCGATCGACCGGCGGCCACACTCCTACACCTCGGGCCCGGGCTGGGAAACGGTCTCGCGAATCTGCACAACGCCCGCAAGGCCCACATCCCAATCGTCAACATCGTCGGTGACCACGCTACCTACCACGCCCAATACGATGCACTGCTGCAATCGGATATCGCGACCGTGGCGCGCAATGTCTCGAGCTGGGTCGAGACCGTTGAACGTCCGGAGGATACGGGAAGTGCCGCGGCCGCCGCCGTTGCCACGGCTGCGAGTGCACCCGGTCAAGTCGCGACCTTGATCTTGCCGGCCGATGTCTGTTGGCTGGAGGGCGGCGTGGTCGCAGCGCCCGAGAGCGCGAACATTCGATCGACCGTAGACGGCGAAGTCATCGAGGGAATCGCCAAATGCTTGCTTTCGGGCGAGCAATCGCTTCTCTTTCTAGGCGGAACAGCGTTGCGCGCTAGAGGTCTCGCCGCTGCCGGACGAATCGTCGCTGCAACCGGTGCCGCGCTGCTCGCCGAAACCTTTCCGGCGCGGGTCGAGCGCGGTGCAGGCATTCAGCCCATCTCGAAGCTTGCCTATTTCGCCGAAGCCGCCGTGGATCAACTCGAGGGAATGCGCAACCTGGTCCTGGTCGACGCGAAGAGCCCTGTCAGCTTCTTTGCCTATCCCGGCAAGGCGAGTGATCTGGTTCCCAGTGGTTGTGAAGTCCAGACTCTGGCGGGTGGCGGCGACGACGCCATCGCAGCGCTCGAAGCCCTCGCGGAGGCCGTCGATGCGCCGGCGGAGTGCCCGACGCTGGCCGTCGCATTCAGACCGGAACGACCGACCGGCCCGCTCACGGCGGACACGATCGGACAGACGCTCGGCGCACTGCTACCAGCGAATGCAATTGTCTCCGAAGAGGCCGCGACTTCCGGGTTTGGGTTGGGGCATCACACGGCAGGCGCACCGCCTCACGATTGGCTCTCTCTCACGGGTGGCGCGATCGGCCAGGGGATGCCGGTCGCGACGGGTGCAGCGGTGGCGTGTCCCGATCGAAAGGTCGTTTGTCTTCAGGCCGACGGCGGTGCCATGTACACAATTCAGGCACTCTGGACCCAGGCCCGTGAGGGTCTCGACATAACGACCGTGATCTTCAACAATCGTTCGTATGCAATCTTGAACATCGAACTCAGCCGGGTCGGGGCAAAAACCTCGGGCACGAAAGCGAAGGAAATGCTCGACCTCTCGCGTCCGGACATGGACTTCGTCGCGATCGCGAAGGGCCTGGGCGTCCCGGCGACCCGCGCCACCACGGCGGAAGAATTCACGGAGCAATTCGAGAGGGCCCTGGCCACCCCGGGACCCGCGCTCGTCGAGGCGATGATTCCAGGACTCGACTAGCCGACTCGCATCCGACCTCCAACACCCAGATGCGACCCAGATGCGACCCAGATGCGACCCAGGCACGACCCAGATGCGCCCCAGCCGACCCGCGCCGCGCCGGCTGCCACAGCCTCGAATCACCCGAGCATTCCGTCGTGCATCAACTTCACGCCTAATACGAGAAGTGACGCGTAGACCACTTTGAAGAAGGCTGCCTCATCGATTCGGTGATGCAGTCGGGCGCCCACCAGGATCCCGATCGGCGCGAGCGGCGCCAGGATCATCGAGGTCGCCAGGTTCGAGACATCGAGCTGACCCAACCAGGCATAGGGACCGATCTTCAACCAGTTGATTCCGAAGAAGAAGGCCACCGTCGTCGCCTGGAACGTCGCCTTCCCGAGCTGTTGCGGTAACAGATAGATATGAATCGGTGGTCCACCGGCGTGCACACTGAAGCTGGTAAAGCCCGAAAGGGTCGACCAGAACGTTCCACTTCCCATGCTTGCCTTCCGGGCAGGGCCCGCGGCTCGAGCAAGCCACCAGCGCAGCGCGAAAGCGAAGGCGATGAAGCCCACCATGACCTTGAGATGATCGGACGAAAGAAGCTCGAAGGTCGCAAAGCCGATCGCCGTACCCAGGACGGCACCCGGGATCATTGTGACCAGATTCTCACGATCCCATTGTCCCCAATAGGTTCGAAGCGCAGTGACGTCCATCAACATCAGGATTGGAAGCAGGATCGCGGCGGCGCGCGCCGGTGCGACCGTAAGTGACATGAGAGGAACCGCGACGAGGCCAAGTCCGCCGGCCAGACCGCCTTTGGCGATCCCCAGAATCAGAACAGCAAGCGTTGCCGTCAGATAGAACCATGGGTCGTCAATCAGCGGGACATCTTTGAGCACGCCCTAGTCTCGCACATTCATCAGGAGGCATCGTGGCGGAGGGCAAACATCATGCGTCTCGTAGCTCAGCTCCTGATTGGTCTGTATCGCTCGGGAAATGCCGCTTCGTTCGATTTGCCAGCGCGACAAGCGAGAGCATCACGGGAACTTCGACGAGGACCCCGACCACGGTCGTGAGCGCGGCCCCACTTTCGAGGCCGAAAAGACTGATGGCCACCGCGACGGCCAACTCGAAAAAATTCGAAGTGCCGATCAATGCGGCCGGCGCCGCGACCGAGAAGGGCACCCGCCAGACCCACGCCCAGCCATAGGCAATCAGGAAGATTCCATAACTCTGCACGATCAAGGGAATGGCGATCAAGCCAATCAGAACAGGTCGTTCGAGTATCCTCGGTCCCTGGAAGGCGAATAGCAAGACGACGGTGGCCAACAATCCCAGAATCGTAAAGGGCTTGAGCTTCGCGCCGAACGCCTCGATCGCTTCACCCTGCTCCCCTTGTCCGCTTCGCGAGACCAGAACCCTTCGCGTGACATATCCAGCAACCAAAGGGACGACGACGAAGAGGACAACCGACAGAACCAACGTTGACCACGGCACGACCACATCGGCCACGCCGAGCAGAAACGCGACCAGGGGCGCAAAGGCGAAGATCATGATCAGGTCATTCACGGAAACCTGGACCAGCGTGTAGGTCGCGTCTCCCCGAGTCAGTTGACTCCATACAAAGACCATCGCCGTGCACGGCGCTGCTCCGAGCAAGATCATTCCGGCGATGTATTGCTTCGCCTCCGAGGGGTCCACCCAAGCTGAGAAGATCACTTCAAAGAAGAGGAATCCAAGCGCCGCCATCGTGAAAGGCTTGATCAGCCAATTCACGATGATCGTGATCGTAAGCCCCTTCGGTCGGTCGCCGATATGGCGAAGCGACGCAAGGTCGACATTCACCATCATCGGATAGATCATGACCCAGATGAGAACGGCTACGACGCCGTTGACTTCCGCGATCTCGAAATCAGCGAGCGCAGCAAAAACGCCGGGAAAGATGACGCCTAATACGATCCCGCAGGCGATCGCGCCGGCGACCCAGAAGGTCAAGAAACGCTCAAAGAGCCCCATCAAGACACCTCGAGAATCCGGCAACCGGAATGCGGTACGGGTGCGAAGTTCGTGGCGATCCAGAACCACATTGGATCCCCCAGGGAGATGGAACGAATGCAGCATTCATCGGTTTGACCTCCTATTGCTTGCCTTGATGGACGCCGGACCACACGCCTACCCCACATAAAGGACCCGCAGGTCCAGCGAGTGAACGGTTGTCAGCGATTCGAAATCGACAAGCGGGCTTGACTTATGTCTATATTTCTATAGCATTGGAATTATGGATAAACAAATCGTCATCAGCTCTCTCGCGGCACTTGCCCAGGAAACGCGACTCGATCTCTTCCGAACCCTTGTCCAGGCCGGGCCGGAAGGCCTCGCAGCTGGGGCGATCGGGCGCATTCTCGAGATCCCGTCCGCAACGCTCTCATTCCACTTGAAGGAATTGAAGAGTTCGGGCCTGATTCGATGCGAGCGTCAGGGCACATCACGAATCTACAGCCCCGACTTTTCGGCCGTGAACGACCTGCTCGCATTTTTGACGGCCAATTGCTGCCGCGGCGTCGACGGGCCCGGCGGGACGGATGCAACGGGCGAAAATTGCGGCCTCGCCGGCACGGGCCCCCAATGTTAGTCGTAGTATCCGCGCCTCGAATCAAGGAGAAGACATGAATTCGATCGCATACGAACCGCTAGACACACCGTCCACCTGGCATGGACCGGAGTTGCTCGAAAGCAGCGATTGGATTCGCCATCTGACTCCAGAAGAAATTCTTGATCTGGACAATGGGCTCGCCGCTGCCCGGGCAAGCGGAAAGGCGATGACCGCCCTCACGCGAGACGACTTTCCGTTGCCCACGTTGGGCCCTTCGATCGCCGAATGGATGGACAGTCTCCAGAACGGCCGGGGATTCATCAATGTGAAAGGCATTCCGGTCGCGGGTCGCAGCGAAGAGGACATCGCCTTGTTCCACTGGGGACTCGGCCTGTATATGGGGACGGCGGTCTCACAGAATGCGGCGGGCGACCTGCTCGGTCACGTCCGGGATACCGGCGCAGATCCGAACGACACTTCCGTGCGTCTCTACAAAACTCGAGTCGATCTCGGATTCCACAGTGACGGATCGGATCTGGTTGCACTCCTTTGCATCCGCCAAGGTCAATCCGGCGGGGAAAACCGGCTCGTCAGTACCACAGCGCTCTACAATGAAATTCTACGCCGACGCAAAGACCTGATCCCGATTCTCTACGAACCCTTCTATTGGGATCGCAACGACGAAGAGTCCGAAGGACAGGACCCCTTCTTCAAGTTGCCAATCTGCCGCTATGCCGACGGAAAGCTGACCTTCTTCTATATTCCCTGGTATATCCGAAAGGCCCAACGCCATTCGCAGGTCCCGCGACTGACCGCTGGTCAAGCCGAACTACTCGACTTGATCGATGCCATCGCGGAGGACCCGACGTTCCATGTCGAAATGCGCCTCGAGCCGGGTGAGGTCAACTATCTCAAGAACAACGCCGTCCTGCATGCGCGAACCGAGTTCGAAGATTTCGACGCGCCCGCGAAAAAGCGCCATCTCGTCCGTCTCTGGCTGACCGCCCACAGCGACTGGGCGGACGGGGATGCCTTCGTTCAACAGGGTATTCCCGTCAAGCAGGGAGTCGTTTCGGATGCCGACGACCTCGCTCGGGACTCAGCCGGCACCGCGAGCGCCGACTGAATTACCGACGATTCGACACGGCCCCCCGTTCGAAAATTCGCACGAGGAGCCATTTCACAAGATGATTCAACTCACCACAACGAAAGGATTCATTCCATGCGTTTCCAACTCGCTCTCAATGTAAAGAACCTCGATGAAGCCGTGGCGTTCTATTCGAAACTCTTCGATGCAGAAGTCAACAAACGCAAGCCGGGCTACGCGAACTTCGCGATCGATCAACCACCGCTCAAGCTCGTACTCTTCGAGAACGCCGATGCCGACGAGCGCCTCAACCATCTAGGTATCGAAGTCTTTGAGGACGCCGACGTGCACGCCGCCACCGATCGGCTCAAGGCGGCCGATCTCGTCGATTCGGTCGAGGACGAACAGACTTGTTGTTATGCCAAACAAAACAAGGTCTGGGCGCTCGATCCGCAGGGTATGCGTTGGGAAATCTACCGAGTGGTCGAAGACGCCGAGCAATTCGGAACCGGGGGCGAATTCGAAGAAACGACCTCGACTCCCGTCAGCTGCTGCGGCTAGTCTCGAGCTGGGATCTGCCCTGCCCGTCTGAGCCCATGAGTGGAGTCGCCGCGAGCGGCTCCACTCAGTCGCCGGTTTCCTCTCGAACGATCGCAACGGCTCGACCGAGAGTCTCGAGTCGCTCGGAGACAGTGCGACCGATCGGATCGAGACGGAATACATCAATTCCGACATCCCGGTAGAGGCGAATACGCTCGCGGACGAAGGCTTCATTCCCAAACATCGTCGTACGAGCGACCATTTCATCCGGAACACGCTTGATCGCCTCCTCTCTCCGGCCCTCGACCCACAGACTCTGAACCTCGACTGCTGCCTGCTCGAAACCACTTCGCTTGTAGGCGTCGTTGTAGAAATTCGTCTTCGCCGATCCCATGGCTCCTAGCTGAAACGCCACGTTGGCCTTGGTCTTCTGGATCAAGGGGTCGGGATCGTCTGTGAAAGCGACCGCCGCACCGACGCAGAGCGTGATATCCGAAAGAGACCTTCCCGCTCTCTCCGCACCGCGACGTAGAAATTGCAAGTGCGCTTCGGCCGCTTCGGGCGTGAACGAAGTGCCTAGCCAGCCATCGGCCAGCTCGCCTGTCAATTCGAGCGCCCGAGGTGAGAGCGTGGCGAGCCAGATCGGAATCTCGGCATTAGGCGGTTGGGACAGGCGCAACGCCTTGCCCTCTCCGCCGGGTCGCGGCAACACATGATGCTGGCCGTCATAGCTCAACTTTTCGCCACGAAACGCCTGACGCACGATCTCGATCGTTTCGCGCATTCGCAGCAGCGGCCTCGCAAAACTCTGCCCCTGCAAGCCTTCGACGACCTGGGGCCCCGAAGCGCCAAGGCCCAAGATGAAACGCCCGCCGGTGATGGCCGACATCGTCATGGCGGTCATCGCCGTCATACTCGGCGTGCGTGCGCTGATCTGCATGATGCCCGTACCCAGGGTCATCGCCTTCGTCCGTGCACCGAGGAATGCCAGCGTCGAAACAGCGTCATAGCCCCAAGCCTCCGCACTCCAGGCCTGATCGATCCCAAGCGCTTCAGCCTCGACCGCAAAGTCCACCACCTCGTCGAAGTCGTCCTTCTTTCCCGACGCGGCGCCACCGATCGCGATTGCCGTCTTCATCTCGTCCCGCCCTCCAAGCCTATGCTGACTCCCAATACAGTAGGCCAACTCACCCTTGCAGCGAGTCGAAAGCCGTTACACTCTGGGCACTCTACTCGATCAATCGCAATGCAGGAGGAAGCCATGGCAGAGACACCGACCGGTCTGGATTGGAAGGCCTTCACGCCCGATGATTCGCCCAAGACGCCAATGGACCTTTGGTCGGATCCACGCCTGAAGGACCTCTCGACCCCCGACCTGACCGTCGGAGATGTCGCCTTCGACTTCGAACTTCCCGTCTACGACTACGCCGACGGACTCGAGCAAAAGACCAACGAGACCTTTCACCTCGCCAGTGAGGCGAAGGAGCGACCTGTCGCCCTAGTCTTCGGTTCCTATACCTGACCACCCTACCGCTCCCAGTTGGGAGCCATCCATGAAATCTGGGAGCAATACCGCGACCGCGTCCGCTTCGTCGTCGTGTACGTCCGCGAGGCGCATCCCGAAGACGGCTGGGTCGTGACCCCCAATCGCGACGAAGACATTCGCCTCATCGACCCCACAAGCGACGCAGAACGACACGAAGCAGCAGCGCAATGCGCCTTGCACACCAAGATCAAGATTCCGGTCGTCGTCGACCCGATCGACGACAAGATCACCAGCGCCTATGGAGCCCTACCCACTCGCTTGTATTTGATCGAACGTGGCGGGAAGGTCGCCTACCAGGCCGAGCGCGGCCCATTCGGGCTCAAGCCGCCGGAACTCGCACAGGCGATCGAAGCGGAATTGAAGCGAATCGCTTAACACATAGATTGGCCAGACGTACTATTCGATCTACGCCGCGGGCATCCGACCAGGTGCGGCCCATAGAATGTTTCGTTTGAGGTTTCGCCGAAAGCAAAGAGCCTCGCGATGCTATGCCCTCGGCAAGAGACATGATTTGCCTTGTCATCTGTTCAGTATGTGAGATTCGTCTCCAGCGAGAAGCGCCAACCGTCCGCCGGCCCCTTTGAGGTCCCGTCGAACCAAGCCCCTTTACTGAGAAGCTGAACGTATTGATTGATCTGTTTGGAGACGATCACGTCGATCTCGCCCCCGAGCGAGTCCCGCCCCTCGTCGCTCCAGAAGCGGTGGTAGATCAACTTTCCCTTGATACCGAAGGGCAGTCTCGGACCGACTGAGACGTAAAGGTCCTGAAGGCCATTCGTGCCGCCGTTGTCGAGAAAGACGTCCGCCCATCCATTGAATTTGTGGGCGGTGGCGAGCGGCGTCACGAAACGCGCTCGGCCGTCGTCCGAACTGAGCAACTCATAACCGACGGCTACAGTGCCAAGATCGCCGTCCGCCAGCCCCCCTTCTAGCGAGACGTAGTGCGCGGTGTAGTCGACGGGGTTGGCGGCCGCATCCATCTGCAGCGCATAGGAACCGACATAATTCAGGGTCAACGACTCGCTGACAGCCTGGTGGCCGGTGACGCGGAACCCGTACGAGTTGGACGAATTGCCGGGTGAGTCATTGAAGTCCAGGAGGTAGGCGAAGGCGACAATCTTCATCCCCTCGACGCCGTCGTAGGCGAATCGAATGATGTGCGATTGAGAATCGAAATCGCGGCGGTTCGGTGGACCTTGGCCGCCGAAAATGCGTCGCACATCCCAGATGTACCCATAGCTCGCCGTCAAGTCTGCCACGCCCGGCGAGAATGTTACGACGGCCGCATCGTAGGTCTGCTCATTCTGCCTCCAGCCGACATTCCCGATGAAGCGATCGTCGTCAAGCTTGATGCGCTGACGCCCTCCCTTGATGTCGAGCTGGAAGAAGTCTGCGTTCTGATACCGGGCCAGGAGTTGGTTCAGCTCCGTCGTCTCGGGATCGGCGATCGGAGCCTGGCCGGTCGGCGCCTCGACCGCATCGAAGTAGGTCGAGTCTGCGAAGGAGTTGGTGTTCTCGCCCTCGACGTAGAAGGAAAGGCCGTGGAAGCTTTTCGTTTCGATACCGAGTCGCGTGCGCACCGTATAGGCCTGCGACGTATTGAGGTTATCGAAGTCCGCGAACTCGAATCGCAATCGGGTATTCAAGTGCAATTTGTAATACGCGTTGTCCAGTGCACGCTCCCAGTCCGAGGAGGCCGACTCGACAACCTCTGCTGCACCCATCGCGGCGATGGGCCAAGCGAGAGCAAACCCGGCGACGATGCCGACTGTGCCGGCGAAGTTCCTCATTCGATCTCGAACGCCTGCCATTCCCTTCATTCCCCGCTTCTCCTCGATTCGATTCGCTGGCCTGTCACCGGGTGAGCAATGCTGTCGATGAAATGACGAAGGTCGAATCCCTAGAGCGCCAACAGGACGATGGCTGGTGGATTGACCGGACAAGCCTCGATGCACAACCCGCATCCGACACATTCGCTCCGCTCGACGACAGGCACGCGTTCTGCGAAGGACAGAGCATCTACATCACCGGGACATAGATTCGCGCACGCGCCGCAATCCGGTCCGGCCTTCGCCAGACAGCGCGATTCAGCCACCTCGACGCAACCAATGCCGTCGACCCGGCCAATCCCGTCACCGCCCGTCGACAATTCGAGCGCGCCTTCACCGCAGGCCGAAACACAAGGCAAATCCTCACACATCTGGCATGGATTGCGGTCGGGGATCATCACCGGGGTGCCAACGTTGGCGCCTGACTCTTCATTGAATGTGAAGATCGCGTCGTGGGGACAAGCCTTGGAGCACTCGCCGCAAGCCGTACACAATGCCCGAAAAACGATCTCCGCCTTGGCACCCGGCGGGCGTCGCTGAGGCGGAAAGTACCGCTCGACGCGCGCCTCGAGTGGACGTAGAACGGCGTCGACGGCCGCCGGGCCGATTCGTGCGAACCATTGTCGGCGCGTGATTTCAGTCAAGGGAATTCTCGGCGGGTTCACTCATTCACTCGCCTGCCGCCTGCGAGTCCCCGAGCGTCGCTGTCGTTGAAGACCGAGTACCACGAGCACAGAAGCGCATGCGCCAAGCAGAGCGATAGCCGCGATCCGGTACCAGGACATCGCGTCCGAGGCCAATTCGACGTGGAAAGACAACGGGAGAGTCGCGATCGGATTCACCGGGTCCGAGCCGAGCTTGATAACCAACTGATAGTCGCCTCCTCGCGGAAGCGTTTCGCGGGTCGAATAGACGGCCTCTTCATCGACGTGATCGCGGCTGAAACGAGCAATGAGTTCCTCAGCCTGAAAAATATCGACGGTCAGGGGCCCAGTGTATCCGGATTCGAGCTCGCGATCGAAAAGGGCCAGGTAGATCTTGACGTCCTTGGGTGTATCGGAGAGATTTCGATCCATGCCCTGAAAATTGAAGATCGTCGCGCGCGCCTCCCAACGTTTCGATGTCGCCGTGAATTCTTCGACGGGAACCTGGGGATAGTTCTCGTAGTAGCCGTGGTGCGGGAAGCCCTTGTTGTGATTGGCGTTCGCGACCGTTGGTAGGCCAGCGAAAACGAGTGCGAGGAGGCCGATTCCCAAACGAAGAGCGCTCTTCGGAGTAATGGGAAGCACAAATTTCCGCGAGAGTCTTTGGCTCGGACAGACCGACACACACTCGCCGCAGGCGTCACAGCTCATTTCTGGGTCACCCTTCATGGGCGCGAGGGCATAGGGGCAGGCTTCCTGACAAAGTCCGCAACTGGGCGGGCATGGGCCGGGCTCAAGATTTCGGACTCGCAGTGGCGCAAAGCGTCCCAGCTCTTCCAATACGAATCCCGTAGGACAGAGGTTGTGGCAGAAGAATCCCGGTGCAACCAGGGCGTCGATGGCAAGCCAGAAAACGACAACGCCTAACAGGGCCAGGCTCGTTTTGGCAACGATGCTCGAAAAGATTGCTCCGGAAAGGGCGACATAGGGAAGGATCAGGGTCCAGACTGCTGTACCGGCAATGGCCGCGCCGGCGAGGCCACCGACGAGTATCCAACCGCCGATTCGGGTCTGGCTTCTGCGCTCGGGGAGGGGAAGGCCGAGCTGGACCAAACCACGGCGCATAACCTGAGCGATCTCGAAACAGAGGCGCATCGGACAGAGATGGCTGCAAAAGACTTTCCCGAGCGAAAAGGCGAGCAGGAGCGGAACGAGCAGCCCGAGGAGCAAGGTGACCGTGAACGAACCACTCGTGAGCGCATGGCTCAGCCCAATGACGGGATCAGCAAGCTCCACCCCGAAGACGCGCGCCGACCCTGGCAGTCCGAGGAAGCCGAAACTCATTCGATAGGGATCTCCCACGAGCGAGAGCATGTCTTCGTTGGCTCCGTAAAGGGTTCCCCAGACTTCGCCTTCGATGAGTGCGACGATGCGAGACTGGTTGTGAGCGACTTTGTAGTTTCGCCACGGGCCCCCGAATGATGAATAGACGATGAAGGCGATGACCAGCAATTGCAGTCCATGACGCATGATTTGATTTCGTCGTGAATGTGCCGTCATAGAAACTCCAGTTCCTCGATCGCTTTGGGCACCACGCGGATGGCCTGTGGAAGATGCAGGCAGGCCTGCTCACAGAGTCCGCAGCCGACGCAGGCGTCGGCACCCTGAAGGATCGGCGTCTCAAAAACGCCAATCTTCATGGCATGCCCGGGCAAAGGACAAGCCCGATAACACGCACCGCAGGTCCGACCGTTGTAACTGAAGCAAAGGCTCTTATTGAGTCGGGCGCTTCCCATGTCGACGTTTTCGATCCAGCCCTCGGCGGTCGGCTCGAAGGAAGCGATGGCCCCCGTCGGACAAGCCTGAGCGCATTCGCCACAGAGCGTGCAAGCCTTTTCACGAGCTCGGATATACGGAGTGAAGGCGAGGTCGAGGCCATCCTGCAATCCGTGAAACTGGATGCAGTCGTTCGGACAAGCATTGACGCATCGAAAACAACGCTGGCAGGCGCTCAAGAACTCGGCTTCGGGCAATGCGCCCGGCGGTCGGAGCAACCACGATCCGTCCGAACGACGCACGCCTTTGAGCAATCCGGCAGCCATTGCCATGGCCGCCGCTGCCGCGGCCCCGAGGAAGCTCCGCCGCTTCATGCCTGCACGGTCCTCCTCTACGATCCGCATGATCCACGCGAATCGTCACTCGAGTCTAGTCAGCCAATCTTCTCGATGCGCGCAGCCAGCTTCTTGAAATCGACTTGCCCACTGACCGGATCGAAAGCGCGATGGCTGATGGCGTTCACGAGCCAGCGATTCTTGGCCGGATCTGCCGAATCGGCAACGGAAAGATTCCAGGGACTGAACATATAGCCCCTCGGCACCGTGTTTCGTGCGGGCTTCACCCGCGAGTCGAGACCGATCGACACCCGCGCCTGGTACTCCCCGCGCCGTGTCACGATCTTCACCCACTCGCCGTCTTTGAAGCCGAGATCCTTCGCATCATCCGGGTGCATCTCGACATACATTTCAGGCACGAGTCTGCGCGTAGTCCCGGAGCGAATCGTCTTCGAAGTATGAAAGTGCTCGTACACGACGCCCAATCCGATCCAATAGGGATATTTGTCCTTGGGTACTTTGTTCCACTTCTTGCCACGATGTTCGTCGTCCGGAAGCTCGGGTGTCAGGCCGGCGTCCCTGGCACGTTCAAGAACATCCATATGATCGGTGATGTAGTACCCATCTTCCGTTCCGGCTCTCGAGAGTTCCTTGGTGATTTCTACTCGATGGGTGTAGTCCTGTTCGCAGAGATGGATATGGAGCTTGCCATCATTGGTGCGGAATGATCCGTAGGGCTTGTCTTTCCAGTTTTCCTGGCCCATGAATCGCCTCTTGGTTCCACCTTGCTTGGCGATGGCGTAGGTAGGGGCCGGCCACTGGATTCCGCGATGTTTGCGGATCTGGTCGTAGAGGCCGACACCATCCTTCTCCTCGACTTCGAGCATCCCGGAAATGTCCGCATCGGAGCCCTTCGAGGCCTTCACGATATCGCGGAAAACATCTTCGGGGTTGAAGAAACCGTTGGCCATGCGCTTGTAGGGGAAGATCTTGTCGCCATCGAGGCCAAGACCATTTGCGATCGCACGGCCCTTGTCGATCACCATATCCATGTCGGGCATGGTTCCAGGGATGGGGTTCGCGGTTCCGTCCGTGACGTAGAAGCGTCGCTCCGACTGGATATAGGTGCCACCGACCCATTCGCCCCAGGTGGCTGCCGGAAGAATGACATCAGCGTAGAGATTGTTAGGCGCGTGACGATAGATTTCCTGGACGACGTTGAAGGTCTTCGACAAGGCCGGACGGACGAGCGTATTCTGGTCGGGTAGATCGATATGGGTCGCATAGATGAGGAACATGGCCTTGACTTCCCCTTTCAAGGCCCGCTCCATCATGCCAATCGCCATTCCCGCGTTCTGAAGCTTCGTTACACCTTCGAGGCGCTTGCGCGGAATGTTCCACATATCCGCGATGTGATTGCGCCAGGTTTCGTTCTCAATTCCCTGGTTGAAGGGCAACCGTCCCGTGAGACCACCCGTGAGGCGCTCTCCCATGGCGTTGGGTTGCCCCGTCATCGAGAAGGGCCCACAGCCCGGCCGCCCGATATTGCCCGATAGGGCCATCAGGTTGATCAGGCTGACGGTGTTGTTCTGGCCGTGCAGATGTTGGTTGTATCCGATTCCCCAGAAAGAGAGCACACCTCCGGAGCCACGCTTGCGCCCCTTGATCGACGCGGCGGCCCATTCCGCGGCGACTTTGCGGAGATGCTTCGGCTCAATCATGGTGATGTGCTCGACCTGCTCCGGCGAATAGCGCTCCCTCACACCTTCCACGTATTCTTGCCAACCCGTTGTGTGATTCTTCAGCAGGTTCCAGTCGACGGCTTCTTCATGGTCGGCTAGCAGCACGTGGGCGATTGCGTTGTGGATGGCGATGTCACCATTGATCGTCGAAAAATGATAGGAATTTTCGGTGTCGCCGCGTGCGATTTCTTCGAAGCCCTGCACGGTACCCGTTCGTCGAGGGTCGACTACCAAGGTCGGAATGCCAGTCTTTGATTTGTGATCGGCGACTCGCCAGAAAACGATCGGATGGGAGCCCCGCGCGTTGTGTCCCCAATGGGTCACCATATCCGAGAGCTCAATATCGTCGTAGGATGTGGGCGGGGTATCACTTCCAAAACTCTTGAAATATCCCGTCACCGCCGAGGTCATGCACATTCGCGCATTCGCTTCGATGGTATTCGAACCAAGAACGCCTTTCATGAAGAGATTCTCGAGCCATTGACCCTCTACGGGAAGCTGCCCCGATCCGTAGAGGCCGACGGAGTTCCCGCCGAATTTCTTGACCGTGCCCACAATTTGATCGACGATGATTTTTTCGGCTTCCTCCCAGCTGGCCTCCCGAAATACGCTCGGATCGAAACGTCCTTTCGTCTGACTCACGTGGCCGGTCAGGGAGTCGGTCATATCGATTCGAATCAGAGGCTTGGTGAGGCGATCGACGTATATGGCTTCGGCCGAGGTCAACCCCTTGATGCATTGCAGGCCCTTGTTCGTGGGATGCAATGGATCGGGCTTCATCCCTACGATGCGCCCCTTTTCCGTTTGGATGAGAGTTCCGCAGCCCACCCCGCAGTACGGACATTGAGCAAGAATGTTATTCGGTACATCTTTCTTCGGCGGCGCGCTCTGGGAATCATTGCCCTCGATTTTGGGTTCGACGGTCGAAGCGTGGGCAGCGTTAGGTCTCGAAGCGGCTGCCCCGACCAGGCTGCCTCCGGTGGCGAGCGCGGCGGCACCCAGCAAGAAACTCCGGCGACGAAAGCCGGTCGCGGGTGCATCTTCGGGCATCTCGGCGAGCACTTCTTGCTCTTTGGAGCCGTACCCAGCCGTGGCTATCTCGCGATCGTGTCCCTTGCGTGGACGTGACATGTCTTCTTTCCTCCGATGAGCGTTCGTTCACTGCTTCGATTGAATGGTTTCGGTCGTGACGTATTCGGTTGAATTGAACGCGGCTACCAGGCGTTCATTCGGAGATAGGCGATCACACCGTCGACCTGCTCATCCGTGAGATCCATGACAGCCATCGCCGTTCCTTGCGAAGAGAAGGCCCGCATCGCGGTGCCCGACTTCCCGTTCCGAATCAGGTACCTAAGGAATCCGTCCGAGGCACCCTCGAGGAACGCTTTGCGGCCGATCCCCGTGCCGTTCGCGCTTTCCTGATAGCCGCCCCCCGAGCGTCCGTGACATGAAGAACAGACTGCTGTGAAGATGGGTTCGCCATCGCTGGCGTTTCCCTTGAGAGGGGACTCGTCGAGGCTCGCCGGAAGGACCGGGTTGAGTGAGCGCAGATAGGCGACGAGGGTCGCGATCTGATCGTCGTTGTACATGACCCCCCAGCCGATCATGGTTGTTCCCGGTCGACCGTTCTTGATGGTGTTCATCAGGAAGGAATCACTCGATGCCGCCAGCAATGAGTCACTAATCAATCGCGGGCCTGCGCCCGCCCGCCCTGAACCGTCAATATCGTGGCATGCCGCGCAGGTCGCAAAGAGTGCTCGTCCCGCAGCGATTTTCTCGGCACTGGTCTCGACGCTGCGCATGGCCGCGGGTTCCACTTGGGGGTTCGCCGCACAGCCAACCAAGCCGACTAGTCCGACTAATCCGGCCAATCCGACTAAGGTGAGCAGTGCCGATCGAGGACTCGACCAATTCTTCGCGCGAACGCGGCTTCGAGTTGGCGAGGCGGATGCAAAGTTCATCGTCCTGATTCCCTTCCAGGTTGTTCGTGCTGATTTCCTTATGTCCTACCTAGGGTTCATCTGTCTACTTGTCTACAGAAAACCGGCTGTATTCGAGCCAATGCATACTAATGCCGTGGACAAATGCATGCCTGAGTCAATTCGTTGCTCTCATCTTTTGTAGAGTGAACGCGAAAGGCGGGTGCATCACGAAAAATGGAAGTTTCCGCAGACTGCTAGGTCGTTTCGCGACATTGAGTGACCAAAGTGACATTGTGTCACGAAGACAGCGAGCACAGGTCGAGAACGACATCGGATGTTTCCCCGATTGACCCGCTCGCACGACCGCCCCGAAAGGCGAAGCCCTTCTCCCCAGATGGAGCCACTCGAGTCGTTCGAGCGAGGCTTCCGAAAATTCCACGCCAGGAGCGACCGGATGCCTAGCCTTCTGAATTTTTCGAAGACGTTATGGAGAACTCTCCAGGAAACGCGTCTTCGTATTGCCACGCCGCGCTAGGTGGTGGGCACCCGACCGGGCTCAGTCCGGAGAATAGTTCGCCCGCTCGTCGATTGGCCACATCGGTTGGGAAGCGTTTTCTCTTGGGAAGACTTCGATCCGGTGAGTCACCAGCCCAGGTGTATCCGCAGTGATGATCGTACCCGCGATCTCGGCGAAGCCGGCGCGAAAGTGATTGCTGGATTTCAGGGCGATATAGTCCAGCCTCGTCACGTCGACCCCCACCGCCAGAAAGGGCTCGGCGTCGAAGGTCTGCGACCGATTGCTCGCAACGATGATGTCCATGTCCTGCACGACGAGCCTCACCATCTTGCCGTAGTTGATCCGCGCCCCCTTGGCCATCGCCTGCATCGTCAATCGACCGTCGTGCAAAGCCTTCACGTAGACGGACAGCTTGAGCGGTTCACCGTGAAGATCATCATATTTGCCGCCGAGGGAAACGCTGATCGTCTCGCCCACACCCGCTTTGTGTGCGAACTCGGCCACTTCGGGATCGACAACGAATCCAAAGCAAGCGTTCTCCAGCTTGGCGTCGAGCATCGCGCGAAGCAGGTGCGTACCGTCCCCGGGCGCGCCCCCGCCACAATTGTCAGACGTCTCGTTGATCACGACCGGCCGATTCGCCGCGGCCTGGGCTTGCTCCACCGCTTCCGTCGCGGACAGACTCGTCAGCGTGAATTCCTGACGGCGCCGCCATAGGTCCGTCGCGACTTTCTTCGCCAGGGATGCAGCACGGTCCCGGTCGCCGCGACTGGTGACGCAGATATGCGTACCGACATATTCGATATCGGTATAGGGAAAGCCATGAAACCAGCTGACATCAACGATTTCGTCGTCGGCCTCTTCAGCCAGAACGCGTTCCAGCATTTCCATTCCCGGACCGAGAAAGGTCGTCGTCATGGGCATCAACATTGGAATGGTTTCTACATGAAGCGTCGGCCGGAAGTCATCCCTCCACATCTCGACTAGCAATTCGACCGCTTCGGCGGCCCGCAGATGCATGTCCACGTGTGGGTATTGATGACAGGCAAAGACACCATTCAATGCGTCCGCCATGCGCTGTGTGATATTGCCGTGCAAGTCGAAACTGGCCGTCATCGGCAGTCGCGGGCCGACCAGTTCCCGAATGGCCGAAACCAGATCCCCTTCCAGGTCGTGGATGCCAACCACGACTCCGGCGCCGTGCAGGTCGAGATAGATTCCGTCGATCGACGCCTCGCGCGCGATTCCGGCAAGAATTTCATCTTTCATCTCTTCATAGGCATCACGAGCGATCGCCCCGGATGGCTGCGCGGCGGCAACCATGATGGGGACAACCTCCACCTCGAGTCTCGCGCAAGCATCGAGCGCACCACCCACGTTGGTGGCCGTCCCAGCGCTACGAAGAATTTTCTCGCCGCGGGCCACGTAGAAATCCGCCAACTGGGTTTGATCCCGACAATAGGTATTAGTCTCGTGAACGATGCCAGCGATTGCGATGCGCAAGAGTCTTGACCTCCTGGACGGTCGAGGCTGCGTGAACGGTGCCACGGATCGACCGGAGGCCTGAGTTTACCAATAAACGCGCTCTACCGGGTTGGTTGATGGCTCGGGAACTGGCCCATATGCAAAGTATCATTCCACCGTCTAGCACGTGAGCGCGATAGACTAGGATGAGAGCCGGATCTTCCACCAAGAGGGAACGATGCCAAAGCATGAAGCGACTGGGATCGAAGGCTGTCGATGAATCGACGGACGATTGGCGTCATCGCAGCGGCCTTCATCGCACAAGGCATCGCAGTCGGCTCGACCGTCGCCTCTTTTACACTCTTCGTGCGCCCGGTCGCAGAATCCTTCAATGCCTCGACCTTTGAAATCAGCATTGGCGTTTCCCTGATCACCCTATCGCTTGCTGCTTGCGGCGTTCCCATCGGAATTTGGCTAGACCGCGGCTCACCGAAGGTGGTAATGTTCACGGGCTGCACGATCATGACGAGCGCCATCCTGCTGGCCTCACAGGCCCAGAGTCTAGGCACGCTCGCAGCGCTCTGTGTTCTGGTCGGGACCGGGATCCCGATGCTCGGCCCGCTCACAACGGCCGCCATCGTCGGAAAGGTGGCCACCGAACATCGCGGCCGCGCGCTCGGCATCGCCAACCTGGGCCTTCCCGTCTTCGGAATAGGTTTCGCGCTCATAGCCGGCTTTGCCATCGATGCCTGGGGTTGGCGCACGACGCTGCAGCTCTTCGCAGCCATTATCTTCCTATTCGGAATCCCTGCGATCACGCTCGGGATCCCCAATGACCTCGGTCAAGAGTCACGGCCCGAAGGCGATTCGTCCGACTCACCGGAGCCGTGGACGCCAAAGCGCCTACTCGCCTCCCCCAGCTTCCGGATGATCGCGCTGATTCTCGGGATCGGGATCGGAATCACGACCGGCTGGACGGCCCACGTCGCACCTTTCCTGATCGACCTCAGCGCATCGATGCGTTATGCCGGCGGCATCCTGGGCGGGATGCAGGGCGCGATGATGGCGGGCACTCTCGTGCTAGGCACGATGGCCGATCGCTACTCGCCCGTGCGAATTCTACTGGGCATTTTCATAACACAGGCCGGCTGCTTTGCCTTGCTCTTTGCTGATCTGGGGCTCTCGGCGAGCGCGCTCACCCTCCTGGTCTCCGGCGTCGCTGCGGGTGGCTTGCTCCCTGTCATTAGTCATCTCTTCGCTGAGAAGTTCGGATCGGCTGGTCTTGGACGCTCGATGGGTCTCGCCAATCTGGCCATCGTGCCCTTTGGCTTCGGCCTACCGATGATCGCCGGAGGATTGCGCGACACGACAGGAAGCTACAGCACGACAACCCTCCTGTGTTTCGGCCTGTTATTGCTCGGGATCGCCACAATCGTATCGCTCGGCCGCCTCGAACGAAACGAGCGAAGCGCCACTCCCTGAGCCACGCGCTGTTCTCGCGCTCCAGAGCGTCACCACGAAGCTCGGCGTCCCACTGACTCCTGTCCTCTCCTGCCCGCTCCTACCAATCCAATGAGGCTGACTGGCCTGACTGAACGGGCGAGTTCGAAACCCGTTCGCTTCCGACTGTCTCCACTCGAAAAAAGCGACCGAATTCAATAGTGAGGTGGCGGCGGCTCTTCTCCGACGTCGAGCCCACGTTCCTGGATTCCCACGAGGGCCTGACGCAAGCGCCCGGCTTCGGCGATCAGCCCGTCGATTTGATCTTGTTGCTTCGTCACGACTTCATTCAGTTCATCGATCGTGCGATCCTGATAGACGACCTTGCTCTCGAGCCGCTCGAAACGCTCCTCGATGCTGGCTGAATCGGTTCGTTCATCCCCCATGACAGCCTGCCCCCTTTGCCGGTGTACGTGTACGAGTACGTGTACGAGTACGAATAGAATTCATCGCGCCACGACCGGATCGACGGGCGTGATCTGCCCGACCACCGTCTCGATCATCTCCGCGCCCAGCAAGCAGAGATCCTCACGCCAGCGATCCGCATAGATTTGTATTCCCGTCGGCAACCCATCCGACACGCCCATCGGAAGCGCCAACGCTGGAATCCCCAAAACGTTGGCCGGCGTGATGAAGCGAATCCGGTCGATCGTCAGGTCCACACCCGATCCAGGCTGGATGTCCTCGTCATGCAAGAAGGGGATGTCCGTCCAGGTCGGGCCGAGAACGATCGGGTAGTCCACGAAGAACTGGGACCAGAGTCGGCTCAAGCGATCTCTCTCGGCATGAACCACCGGAAGCAGCAATTGATCGGGACGATATTTCGCAACGAGTTCGCGCAACATCTCGTGCGAACGGGGCGCCATCAAAGGGCCGATCAATTCGGAGGTCACGCAGATATCCATCGACAGGACTTGCCCCCAGACCTCCGTCACCCGCGACAGCTCCGGCGGATTTCGCTCCTCGACCTCCCAGCCCTGGCTCGCCATGATCTCTCCGGCCGCCTTGATGGCCGCGACCGTCGAGTCGGGAAGGTCCACTCCGGGCACCTCCGTCACGAGTGCGACGCGCTTGTTAGTCGGATCAGGGCCGTAGAGCGGCGCGTCGACCGAAAGGGGATCAAGGATATTCCGACCGGATAGAATTTCATATCCCAATCGAACATCTTCGACATGACGACCCATCGGCCCCTCGACGAGCATGATCTGCGACGAGAGGCCCGAATCTTCAGGAGGCAGGGACGAAACATGTGGAATTCGACCGACGGTCGGCTTCAGGCCGATCACACCGCAGCAATAGGAGGGGCTTCGAAGCGACCCGCCAATATCGTTTCCGAGTCCGATCGGCGTCATCCCGGTCGCCAACGCAGAGCCCTCTCCGCCGCTCGAGCCTCCAGCCACCCGGGTTGCCTCCCAGGGATTCTGCGTGCGCCCACGCAGCGGATTGTCCGTCGAGATCCGCAAACCGAACTCTGGCATATTCGTCCGAGCGATCGGAATCGCGCCCGCGGCTTTCATCCTTTCGACCACCGGGGCATCTCGTGGCGGCATCGCCTCCGCAAAGGCCGGCACACCTTGCGTCGTTGCCGACCCCAGACAGTCGATATTTTCCTTGACCGTGAACGGAACACCGTGAAGCGGTCCCGTCCCCGATTTTCCGTCGGCCTCCTTCGCGGCTTCGAGAGCCGAGTCGGCCAACACGACGGTGATCGCGTTGACGGCCGGATTGACGGCTTCGATCCGCCGCAAATGGCTCTCTACGACCTCGACACTGGAGGCCTCGCCCTGCCGAATCAACTCAGCCAGCTTCGACGCCGACTGACTCCAAAGTTCTTCACTCACGATTCTCTCCAGTATCCGATACTTGTTAGGTATGTGCCGTGACCGGCATTCCATCGATCGCATCGCCCGGCTCGAGACAGGCCGACCACACATCCAGTCCGGCTCGCTCGATTGCGAGGGCATCGCGTCCGCAGCTTTCGAGGCTCCAGTGTAGCGACACCGGGCGAATAGCGAGAGAACCGGAACGCTCGGCCTCCTGGAGGAAGAGCCCTGATCGGGTACGCTCGACAGCTTCAGATTGGAGTTGCCATGCCTGCATCGGAAAAATTGAATGGTTCAGGGAGGCCATTTCCGCTCGAGTCGCTCACGCTTCGAAGTGGGACACTCGAATTCAGTGCCATCGGCTGCGGCTTGAAGGAGAACCGTGACAAGCCGCTGGTCCTTTGTCTACATGGCTTCCCGGACAACGCGCGATCTTTTCGCTTTCAACTTCCAGCCTTCGCGAAGGCCGGCTACCGAGTCATCGCGCCGACCTTGCGAGGCTACGAGCCAAGCTCCCAACCAAATGATGAAGACTATTCCCTGGCAACGATCGCCCGCGATGTGATCGCCTGGCTCGATCATCTCGGCGAAGACAGCGTCCATCTCGTTGGCCATGATTGGGGCGCCGGCATCAGTTATGTGGCGGGCGCGCTCGCCGCGGATCGTTTCGCCTCTTTGACGACGATCGCTGTACCCCACGCCGCACGGCTTACAGACGGCATGCGTCACGTTCCCAGCCAGCTGCGGTATTCCTGGTACATGATGTTCTTCCAGCTACCGGGCATCGCCGAGTTCGCCGTCGAACGAAACGACTGGGCGCTGATCAAGCGGCTCTGGAAGGCGTGGTCCCCCGACTACGATCTGCCCGACGAGCAATGGGCTGGGCTGCGCGACACCTTCGAAGCACCCGGCGTAAAGCGCGCCATGCTCGCCTACTATCGCCAGAACGTTTCGCCCGGCATCATGCTCGGCTTCAAAGAATCGGAAGCGACCTCACTCACGACCGTCCCCGTTCGAACCCTCGCGATCACCGGCGCGCAGGATGGCTGCATGGACACACGCCTCTACGATCACGTCTTCCTCGAGGAAGACTTCCCCATGGGCTTTCGCGTCGAGCGCATATCGGGGGCTGGGCATTTTGTGCATCAGGAAAAGCCGGACGAGATCAACCGACTGATTCTCGATTGGCTCTCCGAGACGGCCTGAACGAAAAGTGAACGAGTGCTGGTCGACGTCCGGACCGCATCGGCCTCGCTCGCCAGCTCGACCGGACACCCCCGATCGACTCGAGGCCCAGACGCGCCTCGATCGGCCTCAAAAACCTCGCACTTCGCTCGGTCCGGAGTTTTTCCGCAGCCAGCTAGCCCCTGACCACGATCAAGCCATCGCGGATCGCTCGCCCACCTCCGGGCTCGAACAGCTCGAAGCGAACGCTGTCCTCACTATGACCCCGATCCTGGCTCACAGCACCAATACGCAACCTGAGCGTGGAGGGCATCGGAACCATCGCGCCAAACCCTCCAGCGATGCGCACCACCCGCTCCGCATCCCCGTCGAAACATTCGGCGACGACGCGCGAAACAGCCAGCGCCAGTGTCGCCGTACCGTGCAGAATCGGCCCGGGAAGCCCGGCCTCCTTCGCGAAGGCAACGTCCGTATGGATCGGGTTCCAGATCCGCGCGCACTCCGAATAGACCCAAGCGGCATTCGCGGCGACGGGGAGCTCGAATTCGCGCTGCCGTCCCTCGCTCTGCCCACTCCCCGGATCCACTTCGGCGATTGGCTCGAGCGTGGGTCCCGCGTCATCTAAAGCTCGATCCCCGCCGGCGACTCCGACATCTCGAAATAGCATGCCGTACCAGGTCGTCGAAACCGGATCGCCGTCCGCCAAAGCCGTGTCGATTCGGACGCGTAGATGGGCACCCGATCGCCGAGCCTCGACCTTGACCAGGGTGGCCCGGGTCGTGGTTTCCATACCGGCTCGAATCGGCCGATGAATCGTGAGGTCATGCGTTAGGTGGACGCCTCGCACGCGTTCGTGTGCAGCCAGATCGAGTGGCAGGCCTCGCGGGTCGAGAAAGAGCGGCCACTCGAAGCAGACAGGGAAGAGCGGGTGGGCCAGGACGTCCGGTCGAGCGGACGTGTCGAAGAAGGCCGGGGAAAGATCTTCCAGGCCCGCCGCGTACGCCATCGTCCAGCGCGAATCGATCGAATGCTCGAACGATTCGCCGACGCGACCCACGATTTCAGAAGAGATCGCCATGATCCGACGGTAGCCGACCTGAAAGCCAATGTGGGCGAGGATCGCCACCCACACGACCAGGTCGCTTATCGGAAAACGCCATCAAAGGTTCGGTCCGACGACGAGCGCGGCGTCAGCACATGATCGGACAGGCTGGCCGGTTTCGGTCGAAAACGTCAACTCCTCGGAAATCTGTGCCCAAAGCGGCCGCCAGGTCGACCATCGATGGCGCCCCTTTCGCACGTAGACGCGACAGGGTTCGAGGACCTCGAGTAGTGGACCATAGGCTCTTGCCATGCGCTCACCTCGGCCGTAGCCGAGAATCACCGGTGTTCCATTCACGCTCGCCGTTTGGCCTTTCAACCAATTCCAGAGATCGAGTTGCGCCTGATCGATCTCTTCCTCCAGATCCGTCGCATCGTTCTGCCAAGAACGAAGGCCGCCCGCGTCCTCGATCTCTCGAATCAATTCCGGGTTTCCCAAAAAGGGAGAAAGCAGGATGACGCCGGCAATCTCTTCGGGATATTGCGAGGCATAGAGAAGCGAGCCGAAGCCACCCATCGAAATACCGAGCAACCAGATCTGCCGATACCCGGCGTCCCGAGCCGGCGCGATGATGTCTTCATGGAGTCGCGGGATCAGGTTCCGTTCTCGGTAGTACCCGAAATGCGCATCGACCGCGACGACATCGAAGTCACGAGAGGATTCGGACTCGATGAATCCCGCCTCCGCAAAATCTTCCATCCGATCACCCATGCCGGGCAACATCACGACCAGGGGTTTGCGCGGTTCCGCGGCGACTCCGACTCCCTTCGAGACAAGCTTGCCCAGTGGATGATCTGCGGACGGAATCATGAAGCAACCAAAGACCAACGAGAGCCAAAACACGATCATGAAGCGCTTCATCGGACCACGCAGAACTACCGCCCTTCCGTCTTGATCGACCCGCTTCACTGCCTGCCCTCCGGAGACCTGTCCTCCGCATAGGATTCGAGACGAATCGCCAATTCGCCACTGAATGCAGCAAAACGACTCAAATCTCGCCGAGACAAATCACTCCAGACAGCATCAATTGCCTTCACGCGTTCCTTGCGCAAACGCGCAACAAGACGCCGACCCGCCGCCGTCAAAGCGTATTCGCGTTTTCGTGCGTCCCGCTTGCCAATCGAAACGCGGATCAGTTCTCGATCGAGGAGCTGGCGCAGGATCTTGGAGATCGCCGCCGAACTGCATTCTCGTCGACGCGCGAACATCGAGGGCATGAAGTGTTCAGTCGAAATTTCTTCGATCACCCGCCACTGAGCCTCGGTCAAACCGACGGATCGCGCCAGCTGCTCCCGACGCAAGACGAAGGCCTCCGTCAGCCTCTGCAGGGACTCGATCGCTTCGGCGACCGGTGATGTGGGGACAAGGGCGGAATCCGCCTTTCGGGAAACGGGGCTTGCATGATTTGCCATGGTTATATATTAACTTTGGTTCACTAAAAAGCAAACACAAGGAACTCCAGAATGGACAACGACCAGGCAATCCAGAATCGATTTGGCGAATCGGCAGCGCTCTACGCGACGAGCGGCGTTCATTCCGACCCAGAGGATCTGCGCCGCATGACCCAGGCCGTGGAGCTGGCGGGCGATGAACGCGTTCTCGACCTTGGGACTGGTACGGCACATACCGCCCTGGCCTTCGCTCCCCTGGTCGCCGAAGTCATAGGCCTCGACCTCACCGAAGAAATGCTCCAGGCAGGCGCTCGACTCGCCGCCGAGCGCGGCATCGAAAATCTCGACCTTCAACTGGGCAACGCGCAGTCGATTCCCTTCCAAGACGAACACTTCGACCTGGTCGTTGCCCGGCAATGTCCACATCATTTCGCCGATGTCGCGCTCGCCGTTCGCGAGGCCTCCCGCGTCTTGCGACCCGGCGGCCAACTCTTGATCCTGGATTCGATCTCGAAGCCCGATCCGAAGCTCGACACATTCATGAACGCAGTCGAAATCCTGCGCGATCCCTCGCATGTCCGAAACTACAGCCTTCAGCAATGGAAGGCGTTCTTCGAAGAGGCCGACCTGGTCGTCACGCGCCAGGAGGATTGGCTACTGCGAATCGAATTCGACGACTGGATCCACCGTGGCGGCACTGCCCAGCCCGCCATCGCACAGTTGCGTTCGATGCTCGGCGATGCGCCAACAGAAGTTCGAACGGCCTACGAAATCGACGTAGCGACACACGACTTCGGTTTGCCGGTTGGCTTGACCCAAGGACACAAGCCATCGTGACAGCGGGCATCGTTTCTCCCATCCGGAGCTAGCCGATTCGCTAGACTGTCCGGGTTCGCAAAGCGGGTTTGCGACCACTTGGAAATGCATGGGAGAGAATTGCCGTGCCCCGATCGAGTGTTGTCTCACGAATTGCACACGAAACCTTTGCCCACTCCCCTTCGATCATGCCGGACGGATGTTGGTGGGAAAACCTGGAAAGCAACTTCGCCCAAAGACCCGAAGGCTTCGAGTTGGAACCGCGCGATTGGCTGAAGGTGAACATCACCGCCCTCGGTGATCTCGCGATTCGAACGGCCGGGTCGAGCCTGCTCGGCATGACGGCGCTGCCAACCAGCCTGCTGCCTTTCGTCGGTACCTCCCTGGGAATGCGTGCCTCGGAAAGCAGGGACGAGCTGCAACTCTATATGGATCTCGCGGAGAGCGAGCCCGGAAGGCTCTTTGACCGGCCGAGTCGACCCGTTGAAATCACCCGCTACGCACCGCGTAGAGCATTTTTCAAGCCCAAGGACGGGCGCTGCGAAGGGCTGAAATTCGAAACACCCTACGAACCCTATAGCGACAACTACCGAAAGCGATTCGCGCGTCATACCCAAAGTCGCGTCGCGCGCGCCCGCTATTGGCGACACGATCCCGATAAATCCGACGGACCACGGCCAACACTGATCGCGATTCACGGTTTCATGGCCGATCCCTATTGGATCAATGAGCGTTTCTTCGCCTTGCAGTCGTACTACGAAGAGGGCTGCGACGTCCTGCTCTACACCTTGCCGCATCACGGCCTACGCCAGGAACCCTGGTCCCTCTATAGTGGTCACGGTTTTTTCGCCTGTGGGATCGGCGCGATCAATGAGCATATGGCTCAGGCGACCTGCGAGTTGCGCGCGTTGATCGACTGGTTGGAGCTCGAATGCGGCGTGTCCAAGGTCGGCGTCACCGGCATCAGCCTCGGCGGCTGGACGGCCGCCCTGCTCGCAAGCGTCGATGAGCGACTGAAATTCGCCATCCCCAACGTCCCCGTTGTCAGCCCCTTCGATCTGATCATGGAATGGCAACCTACCGGCCTGGCAATCCGCATGGGATTGACCGCTCTCGACCTCTCGATCAAGGATGGCCGTCGCCTGCTCGCGGCCAGCACTCCGCTGACCCATCAGCCCGCGATCGACAAAGAGCGCCTGATGATCATCGGCGGTGTCGGCGACCGCATGGCGCCCCCCAAACACTCGCGGCTGTTATGGGACCATTGGGATCGATGCCGCATCCACTGGTTCCCGGGCAATCATTTGATCCACCTCGATCGAGGTGACTACCTGGAACAGATGCACCGTTTTCTACGCGACGTCGACTTTCTCGACTGAACGCTTCGAGCGAACCGCTCGGCCCCAGGCG
>CAZMFM010000030.1:30981-49206 GCA_964565565.1 uncultured Spirochaetaceae bacterium
AGGCAAAGCTGCAGGCAAAGCCAAAGGCGGAAACAGAGCCACAAGAGACATCAGGAAAGGCCGACGATTCGTCCGTCCTTCACATCGATCACTTCGGCCAGGGGATGCACGGGTAGCCCGGGCATGCGCATGATCTCGCCGGTCAAGACGACGAGAAAGCCAGCACCCGCGTTGATGCGAAGGCCGCGAACGGTGATCTCGAAATCGCGCGGTCGGCCGCGCAACTTCGCGTCATCTGAAAGCGATCCAGGAACCTTGGCAATACAAATGGGAAGCCCTGCATAACCCAGATCCGTCAGCTCACGAAGATCCCGCTTCGCCTTCTTGGTATAGCTAACGGATTCGGCGCCATACATCGCGCGCGCCACCGCCAGGACCTTGTCCTCGACGCCGTCGCTCCATTCGTAGAGCGGGCGAAAAGGCGTAGCCGGTTCTTTCGTTTCTTGGACGAGCAGGCGAGCGAGATCCTTCGCGCCCTCTCCCCCTCGCCCGTGGTGATCAGTCATGGCGACCGGCACACCGAGTTCCTCACAGCGACGCTTCACGACGAGAATTTCATCTTCCGTATCCGCACCGAAGCGATTGATCGCGACGATGGCGCGCTTGCCGAAGCGGTGGATGCTCTCGAGATGTTTTTCGAGATTGGGCAGGCCCAATTGAACAGCCTCTGCATCGGGAACACCCAACTCGCTGCGCTTTCGACCGCCATGCATCTTGAGCGCACGAATCGTTGCGACAAGCACCACGGCCACCGGGTCGAGCCCGGACGTCTGACATTTGATGTCGAAGAATTTCTCGGCGCCGAGATCGAAGCCGAAGCCCGCTTCAGTAATGCACCAATCCGCCGTGTGCATCGCCATCCGTGTAGCCACGACGCTATTGCAGCCATGCGCGATGTTGGCAAAGGGCCCACCGTGAACGAAGGCCGGCGTCCCTTCGAGGGTTTGAACGAGGTTCGGGCGCAGCGCCTCATGAAGGAGCGCGTGCATCGCCCCGCTTGCCTGAAGATCACGCGCCGTAATCGGAGCGCCGCTCCGATCGAAGCCAACCAGTGTCCGATCGAGACGTTCACGCAAATCGTCCGCGTTCGACGCAAGACAAATTATCGCCATCACTTCGGAGGCCGCCGTGATATCGAAGCCGGCTTCGCGCGGAACGCCATGCGGCGGCCCGCCGAGGCCCACGATGACATTTCGCAACGCCCGATCATTGAGATCGAGCACGCGCCGCCAAAGAATCCGCCTCACATCGATATCGAGGGTGTTCTTCTGGTGGATGTGATTGTCGAGCATCGCGGAGAGCAGATTATTCGCCGACGTGATCGCATGGAAGTCGCCCGTAAAATGTAGATTGATGCGATCCATGGGAATCACCTGGCTATAGCCACCACCCGCAGCACCGCCCTTCACGCCCATACAAGGGCCGAGCGAGGGTTCGCGGAGCGCAAGGCAGACCGATTCCCCGAGTTGCGAAAGTCCATCGGCCAGTCCGACACAGGTCGTCGTCTTCCCTTCACCCGCCGGTGTCGGCGTAATCGCGGAAACGAGTACGAGACGCCCGTCACCCTCGCGCATTCGCGGACGCTCGAGCACATCAAGATCCACCTTGGCGATATCGCGACCATGCAGATGAAGATCCTGCTCCGAAAGACCGAGCCGATTGGCCACTTCCGCAATCGGCCTCGCCACCGCTTCATTCGCAATTTCAACATCTGATTTCATCGAGTATTCCCCCTGATAGGCCGCGACCCTTCGTCCTGGCCAGAACCAACCGTAGGCCATGCCGAATCGACTGAAAGGGTGTGCCTTGATTCTCGATCGTCGACCGGGTTCGCGCAAGGTGCAGGCCGTTTCGAATCGGCTCCCGGAAGATCCGAGGCCCTCGGCCACAGTCGCGAAGCCGCGCCTCAACTAATACGCAAACCGCAGCATCGAAAGGCTGCACCGTTCGATGTGACGAGGTGAAGGAGAGACTCCGTGCACTATCTTCTATCCGGTCGCAATCGAGCAGTGGGATGGGCCGATTCGCTCGAATGCGACACGGAACGAAGCACTGCGAACGGAATAGAATCAAACAGGAAGAGGGTTTCGACAATGGCTACGACCAGGACAACGGATACGGTGACCGCTGCAGACATCATGGAACCACGCGTCGTCACGGTTTTGGCCGACGATCCGCTGCTGAGTGTATATCGGCTCTTTGTCGCCGAGGATATCAGTGGTGCGCCGGTGGTGAACGACACGGGCGATGTCGTCGGCGTCGTCAGCACACGAGATCTTCTGCGCACCGCGAACGAGACCCACGACGAGGCGGCCGTCGACCTTCACTACTACGAAGGTGTCTTTTCGTTTCAGGAAGATGAGTGGAAGACGGATCTTCAAGACTTCGAAGATCGGCTGAGCCAGCGATCCGTCTCCGAAGTCATGACTACGGGCGTCATCTCGATCCAGCCCGGCGCCTCCGTCAGCGACATTGCCGCCCTGATGCACAAGCATCGAATCCATCGCGTACTGGTCCTCGACGAGAGCAATGACGAACAGCCGCTCGTCGGTATCGTCTCGGTCTTCGACCTGGTCGGGCTCTTGATCTGATCCCGGTACGCCGCCTCCGAACAGGATCGGCCCGTACTCGACCACTCCGGCTGGCACGCAATCGTCGGCGCCTCAGCTGGGCGCCGACGATGACGAGTGCTAGTCGAGAGCCTTGATCGCCTCGGCGATCTCTTCTGGCGTGACCTGCGGTGCGAAGCGCTGCATCACCTGGCCATCCTTGCCCACCAGGAATTTGGTGAAGTTCCAGGCGATGTCTTCATTTCCCTCGGCGTCGGGTTGACCCGCCTTCAGGAACTGATAGATCTCGCAGGTGCCATCACCGTTGACATCGACCTTCGAAAACATCGGAAAGGTCGCGCCATATTTCGACGTTGCGAATTCGAGAATTTCCGCATCGGTCCCGGGCTCCTGGGCGCCGAATTGGTTGCAAGGGAAGGCGAGAACATTCAAGCCATCCGACTCATCGTGAAGGGTACGCAGACCTGCGTACTGATCGGTGAGGCCTCAACGACTTGCGACGTTGACGACCAGGCAGAGCTGACCTTCAAACTGGGAAAGTCGGATCGGCTCCCCTTCGATCGAGGCCACTTCGAAATCAAAAAGACTGGGCATCGTGACTCCTGGGTTATGGGTGTGGGTGTCCGTGTGGGTGTGCAAATGGAAAGAGTTGCAAATTCGCGAGACACGATACCCGACGTTCGCGTCGCACGGAAATCAGCGCAGCGTCGGCAGCTTTGGGCGGAGGACGGCGCCTCAAAGCGGATCGACGAGTTTCCGAAGTTCAAAGGATCGACAAAGCCCACCGCCGGCTTCCCGGAAATCCTCAGCCGTGAACGCTAGAGGCGCCCAATTATTGATCGCGGCCAATGCCGTACAGCGGCGGCGCAGGGACTGGTAGCTCTCGTCGGCGAGAATCGTCGACACGATGGCATCCGTCGAATCTCGCCCCGCGGACATGCGAACGCCGCCGTCCCCGGGCGTATCGAGCACGGCGAAGCGTGAAGAACCGTGCTGCCAGGCCAACCACTCTGGCTGCTTCCCATCGTGCCCGGTACCCGGACGACCGTTCCTCGCGAACTCGGCCCAATAGGATCTCATCGCCGAACCCAACACTTGCCGGCCCGCGCTATTTCCGTCGTTGAAGAGGCGATGGGAACTCGGGCCGAGATCCCAATGTCCGAAGACGAAGGGAATTTCGAAACCATGGGCCGCTCCGATCAACTCGCCGAGATCGGTCCAAAGAAAACTCGGTTCCTCATCCCAATCGAAGCGATAGGAAAAGACCTGCCCGGGCATGGCCAGCGAAAGGTCCTCCGCCACCTCGTCGACGGCCATCATTCGCCAGATCCGCGTAATGGTCGCGGCATCTCTCATATAGCGATGGCGATCTCGAATCGTCGGAATAAAGCCAAAGACCTGGGACGTGTACTCTTTGTCGTAGAGGAGGAAGAGTTTCTCTTCGTCCTTGTTCGTCCCCAGGATCACGGGCACGCGATTGAATGCGCTATCCGATCGAAAGGCATGGCCCAATGGCACGGCGGGGAGAACGGCGCCGTCTTCGAAAATCCGCGGGCAGGTATAGCCGTCTTCGACCTCGCTCCCCTCAGACTGGTACCCGGAGAAGAGCGCCGCGACGGGCTGCTCCCTCAAGAAACGGCTGATCGATGCGTCGTCCATGGCCGCGATCTTGGCTTTCGCATGCCTGCGATCGGTTGCCTGACCATCGTGGATCAGCACACGAAGGATCGCTTCGTTTGAGCTCGATGGTCGGCCGGGCATTGGATCGTCAACGTAGTTCTCGGCTTCCGTCGGCGAGAAGCTCCAGGTCAGTGGACTCTGGGCAATCGCGCGATGGAACTTTCCGGCCGCCAGGGGAGAGGCCAGCAACGAAATGACATTCCAGGCGCCCGCTGACTCACCAAAGATCGTCACGTTATTCGGGTCACCGCCGAACGCATCAATATTTGCTTGCACCCAATCGAGGGCGAGGATCTGATCAAGGGTGCCAAAATTGCCAGATGCTTCGGCCGGTTCCACGCCTGCACGCAAAGCCCGGTGACGAAACCAACCGAGAAAGCCTAAGCGGTAGTTGATCGTGACGACGATGACCTGATGATCCTGGGCCAAGCGACTGCCGTTGTAGAAGGAAGCCGTACCCGACGTATTGCCACCGCCATGGATCCAGAGGAGGACCGGCAGGCGACTTCCCTTCGAATCCTTCGAGGGGCTGGCTTCGACCGGGGCGTAGACATTCAAGAAGAGGCAATCCTCGCTGCCAACGAGGTCGCCTCTCGAAAAGCCTTGGTCGGTATTCGTCTCGGACGCGTATTGCGGACACACAGAGCCGAAGCGAAGCGCTTCCCGCGTACCGGCCCAATTCGCGGCTGGGACCGGCGCGCGAAAGCGGCGCTCCCCGATCGGCGGTCGGGCATAGGGAATGCCGCGCCAAACGAGTCCGCCGTAGCGACCGGTCGTCCCGAGGATCTCCCCGGTAGACAGCATTCGTCGAGGGCCAGCGGCGACGACTTGCTCGGAATCCGTGGTCCCAATCCCCGCCCCCGACTCGGCGGTCGTCGAACAGCCAACGAGTGCCGAGACGCAGAGCCAGGCCAGCGCGAGTAAGATCACGCGGAACCATGACCGACTTCCCCGAGTCGATCGGGCGATCTCATTCATCAAAATGCTCCGAAAGGGGCGGTCCCAGGGACCGGCAAGCAAAGTCCACGCCCGCGCAATAGCGGTCGGCGTACGCGGTATAGCACCGTCGCGAGGCGAAGCGACGGGCAGCCCGAAAACCAGTCACCTAGCGAACGATCAGCTCGAGCGGGCGCGCCCAGACACGTGGGCCTTCTCTTGCATGGCCCGCCTGGCCTCCCCTGCCCGACGCAATCGTTCGGCCTCTGCCGCGTCGACGCGCGCATAACGCGCCTTCCACGAATCGTCTTCGTCCCAAACGTAGGGCGTCTGGACCGTCGTTCGCGGCAGGCGGGCTGTTTCGAGGAGATCGAGTGCGTGGCCTACGAGTTCACGTTGCATCGAGCGATCATCCGGTTTGCCACAGGGGTTGCCCAGGGGAAAGTCCGTAAAAAGAAAGCGCGGCACGCCGCATTCTTCAACGATGTCCCGAGCCGACCCGACAACGACGGTCGCAATGCCACGCTCTTCCAACGCCCGCGCAACCAGACTCACGGTCTGGTGGCAAACCGGTCAGAGGGGTACAAGCAATGCGATGTCTGCCCCGTCTTCCAGGCACCGCGAAACGATTTCCGGCGCATCCTGCTCGTTCGTCCGGCGCTGACTGTAGTCGGTCGGCACACCGTGGAATCGTTTCGTCAGCGATCCGATTCGCCCCTCAGCAACGAAGGACCGCAACGCTTCGAGCGGCAGAAACGACTCGACATCATTTGTGTGGGTACTTTCTTTGTCCCAGGCGAGATCGTCGGTATAGAGTTGATCGGGTGTCGTCTTCATCTCCCCAGACCAGACCTGCTTGCTGCCGCGCGACGCACTCCTGGATGAATCCGCCTCGTCGAAGGGACTCGCAGTCGTGATAATCGTCAATCTGGATTCGGATAGCGGCTTCGCAAGTCGCGCGAAGGGCACGGCACCATGACGAGCCCATCGGTAGGGCTTTTCATACCCCTGCGCGGAATAGAACTCGCGCGTTCGATCGATGTAGGAGATGAAGCTGCGATGGGTGATCGGCGAATCGGGCATACTCTTCCTCTCTCGTTCCGTTCCTTGCGCGGCCATTCACGATTTCTCCGGATCCCGCTCGCTTGCGCGCCCACTTCGACGCGACGCTCGACGAGAACGAATTCCTCGTGTTCAGCTCGATTCTACCCGAATTTTGGCGATCGCGCGGCAGGGTCCTCGGAAGCGACCTATCCGGTCCATCGGTCGCTGAAGCATCACATCGACCGTGGTAGAATTGGACTCGAGGCACCGCTTGAACCGACGCCTAACGTATGCTCCTGATATACGCCTGCGCCCCTCCACTTCGACTCAACCCGTCCGCACCTGACGGCATCCAGAGGACTCATCGTGAACTTCGACATTCCGCAAGACCTGGCCGCCTACCTCGATGAGCTCGATGCATTCATCGAGCGCGAGATCAAACCCCTCGAAGAACAAGACGACAATATCCGCTTCTTCGATCATCGCCGGGAAGACGCCCGCACCGATTGGGATCGCGACGGGTTGCCGAGCGAGGAATGGGAAGAGCTACTCGCCGAAGCCCGCCGCCGCGCAGACAAGGCCGGGCACTATCGCTACCCCTTTCCGAAAGAATTCGGTGGACGCGACGGAACCATTCTCGGCATGGCCATCATCCGCGAACACCTGGCCCATCGCGGCCTCGGGCTGCATAACGACCTGCAGAATGAACACTCGATCGTCGGCAACAACGTCGGCCTCTTGTTGATGCTGGAATACGGAACAGACGTGCAAAAGGCTGAATGGATCGAGGGCCTAGCCGAGGGCCGACGCGGTTTCGCCTTTGGCATCACCGAGCCCGAACACGGCTCCGACGCCACGCATATGGAAACGACCGGGGTGCGAGACGGAGACGGCTGGCGCATCAACGGTGAAAAGACCTGGAATACCGGGATCCACAAGGCCGAGTTCGACATGGTCATGGCCCGTACCAGTGGCAAGGCCGGAGACGCGCGCGGGATCACGGCCTTCCTCGTTCCGATGAAGGCCCCGGGCGTCAAGATCGAAGAGATGCTCTGGACCTTCAACATGCCGACCGACCACGGTCGGGTTTCGTTTACCGACGTCTCCGTCGACGACGGCGCAATCTTCGGCGGCGAGGGGCGCGGGCTCGGCGTCATCCAACATTTCTTCAACGAGAACCGGATCCGCCAGGCTGCCTCGAGCCTCGGGGCGGCGCAATATTGCATCGACCAGGCCGTCGAATACGCCCAACATCGCAAGCCCTTCGGCAAGGCGCTGTCGACGAACCAGGCAATCCAGTTCCCGCTCGTCGAATTGCAGACCCAATGCGAGATGTTGCGCGCCCTGATCCACAAGACCGCCTGGACGATGGACGAGCGAGGCGCGTTCTCCGTATCGGACAAGGTTTCGATGTGTAATTACTGGTCGAATCGCCTTTGTTGTGAGTCAGCGGATCGCGCCATGCAGGTCCACGGCGGTCTGGGCTATTCGCGTCACAAGCCCTTCGAGCATATCTATCGACACCATCGCCGATACAGGATTACCGAGGGCTCGGAAGAGATCCAGATGCGACGCATCGCCGGCTATCTCTTCGGCTTCATGAAACAACAGGCGCCCAAGGGTGTCGGTCTGAGCTAGCTGGGCCTGGCCCGAGCGACGGCAGGTCACGCGCGGCCGACGATCCACTAATACGACGAAGGGAACCGGGATGACGATTCGAATTACGTATTGCGCGAGTTGAAACTACAAACCACGGGCGGCCAGTCTGGCTGCCAAGATCCAGGATGAAGCTGGCCATGCCTCGGAGCTGATCGCCGGGCGAGGCGGTATCTTCGACGTCGAAGTCGACGGGAAGCTGATCTTCTCGAAACACGACGTGGGGCGCTTTCCGGAAGACTCGGAAATCCTCGATCAGCTCGGCCAATAGACGACGAGGCGAACGAACCCGTCGTCGCGCGCTAGCGTTCGTCCGCGGCGGCCTCTAACCCCGGCAGGCCGTCGATGCTCGCACGATTGGATTCGATGCGGCGTGCCATGAACTGCTCCTGCGTTCGCTTGGCGTTGTGTTTGTGCAGGATGTCACGGTCGGCGACGAAATCATAGTTGGGAACGGCCCAACCACAGGAACGTTGCACGCGTGTAACCGCAACTTCAATGATGCCGCGAACTGGAATCTCGATCTCGGGAAAATGCGGGCGAAGCGCATCGAAGGCCGGGGTGCCGAATTGATGCGCCTCGCCTTGACCATAGAGTCTGAGGATCAAGGGATCGCCGTCGAAGGCACAAAACATCAGGCAGATGCGACCGTTCTCGCGCAAATGGGCGTGAGTTTCGATCCCGCTCCCACCGAGGTCGACATAGGCCACTCGTTTCGGATCAAGCCGCGCAAAGCTCGCGTAACCCTTCGGCGAGATATTGACGTGCCCGTCGGCAGACATGGGTGCCGTGCCGACAAAGAACATCTTCTGTGCATCGATGAATTTTGCTTCTTTGGGTCTGATTTCTTCGAACGCTTCCATGACGACTCCAGAGCCCTCCCCTGTCTCACAGGTTCTCGTTGAGATTGAGTTCCCGCTTCATTGCGAAGCGAAGAACGAGATAGGCGAGCAAGCCTATCGGACCGAGCATCAAGGTCATGACGAGGCAAGGCACGACAAAGAGGTGGGGAATGGAATGGCGCTTCGCATCACGTACTTCCCAGGCACCCACGAACAGATCGAAGGCGAGGTAGTGCACCCAACCGACCAGCGCGAAATGCGGACTCGTAAAAAGCGTCATCACGCCATCGAGGCTCGAGAAGCCGCCAGCCGAAGGTGTCGCGGGACTCGTCGCCAGGACGCCGAGATAGACGCTGCCCAGGAGAATGGGGATCCAGATCTGGTGAACGATCTTCTGGGTCCATGACCAATTGGGTGCGATCGCGAGCAAGAGCCACGCGGGCAGGACACCGTTATTGCAGACCAAAAAGATTGTTTCAAGCGTCATTCAGTCCTCCTCTCGACCGATCCTACTCGGGCATGCATAACCGCTGACCGTGCCATTCGGCGGTCTTGCCGCGAACTCGATCAACTCCCCGACTCGGCGGACAGATATTTCTGCAAACGGGCGACGACATCGGGACTGAAGAGCGTCGTTCTCGAGCGAAGCATGTTTCCGACCTCAAACTGCGCTCGTCGCAAGTCTTCGTCCTCTTCCGCCATTTCTTGCATTGCGAAGAAAATGGCCCGCCGCTGTGCGTAATCCGCAGGACGCTCGCCTACCGTGCTGGGATACAGAAAATCCATGGTCGCCGGCCCATCCCAGGCTTCCGCAATCGCCTCGCAGATTTTCGGCAAGACCAACGAAGGCAGATCCGACAACCCCTCGCCGGACGCCGCGCGCTCTGCGAGTGAAAGGCCCAACGCCTCGGCGCCGACCGCGGCCACGCTCATGCCCTGACCAAACATCGGATTGAAGCCCGCAACGGCATCACCAATCGGAATCAGCCCATCGGGAAAGCCGGACATCCGTTCATAGTGCCGCCAGAACGATTCCGGAGTCTTGAACCGGCGCAGGCTGCCTTCGAGGCGACCCGCCGAAATGCGATCGTAGATACAGGAATCGGGAAGCGACTTGGCGTACTCGACAAAAGCGCCGAGTTCCGTCGAGGGCCCGTCGTCCCCTCGTCCACTGAGCGTAACCATCCATCGATTGCCTTCGACCGGAAGCGAGGATCCTCCACGAACCGCGGGCGGAGTCTGACCAATCGAGCACAGCCGAGGCCGGCCGTCATCGACTGCACCGGCCTCGAAGAGACCAGTGACATAACAGAGATCGATTCCGATCCGTTCCGTCTCGACTTCACCGAATCCATTCGCGGCCAACCAGCCAGGGGTTTTCGTGGCCCGGCCGGAAGCGTCGATGACGAGATCCGCCTCGAGATCTTTCGTCACGCCCCCGCTTCTCTGTATTCGTACGCCGCGAATCCGATTCGCTTCGGATAGAAAACCCAGAAATCGGCACTCCGCTCGAATCTCGACATTCCGATTCATCAGGAGCGAGTCGCGGAGAACGAGTTCAAGAAGCGGGCGTGTCTGCGACGAGATCGTCATGGCCAGATCCAGAGAGGCGCTCCATTTGCCGAAGGCATAACGCGCCATGTCTCGGCCGAAGGTCAACTCGACGCCCCCCGCCTCGCGAAGACGATCCCTGAACCCGGGAAAGAAGTCCTCGGCGATATTCTCTCCGCGCTTCAGCACGATATGCCCGTGGGGCCCTTGCGGAACCCCTTTCCTGAAGGCTGCGCCCTGTGGCACTTCGTCCTTTTCGAGCACGACCACTTCTCGAAAGAAGGAGCGCAACGCGCCCGCTGCGAAAATCCCGCCGACCCCAGCCCCGACGACGATCGCACGATCGCCGAGCATTTCCGCTCCCGTCCCGCCAGCCGCCTCTGTCACGCAGGCCACCCATCGCTCTTCTGTTTCAAGAAGGAGCGCAACTGACGATCGTGGCGACTAGCTGCGCTGATCGGCTTGATGCAAGGCTCCCAGCGCGGGGCTTCTGCGGGCTCGGGCCGGTCGCCCATCACGGTCACCCGCTGAATCACCCGATCGCCCTCAAAATCGTTCAGGACACAATGTTGCGTACATCGGTTATCCCACATCGCAATCGTTCCCTCGCTCCATCGATAGCGCAATGTGAATTGCGGCCGCGTCACCCAACTCGTGAGAAACGACAGGATGGCGTCGCTCTCTTCGTGGCCGAGCTCGACGATGCGACGCGTAAAATGCTCGTTCACGAAAAGCGACTTGCGGCCGGTCACCGGATGACGGCGAACGACCGGGTGGACGGCCATCGCCTCGGGATGGTTGTGGGGATGGGCGTCGTGCAATGCACTCAGGCCCTCACAAAACTCCTTCATCGGCGGAGTCAGCTCGTCGTAGGCCTTGTACATATTCGCCCACATTGTATCGCCCCCGACCGGCGGACATTTCACCATGTGCAGGATTGCGATCAGCGAAGGCTCTTCCTGACAACTCAGATCGCTATGCCACTCGTCGGCGATCGCGCCTTTTCCTCCGGACGCATGGAGTTCAAAAAACTCTGGGCGTTCCGCCTCGAGGTTCAAATTGGGATGCGCCTCGAGTTCACCGAAGAGTTGGCCAAAGCCGATATGTGCGTCCGGTGTGAGGTGCTGATCCGGAAAGAACAACACCTGGTGCTCCATCAAGAGCGATTCGATCTGCCTGGCTTCTTCGCTTCCAGCGCCGTCGAGTGAGAGGCCACGAACCTCGGCCCCCAACGAACCCGAGAGCCTTGCGATATCGAGACCTGCAAAGGATTCCGCCACTGCCATTGTTCATCCTCCGAGTCGTCACACCCCGTCGATGAGCGTACGACATCGTTTTGGCTTTGTCCGATTCTGCGGGCGCACTCGGACGACGCCGGTTTGGAGCAACAGCGAAAGAGCGCGCCAAGCGCTAAGAATGCGCCATGTCCCGAAATTCCACGACCTCCACGACCCCGGCGATGCAGCAGCCTTCGAGCCATGCGCAGCGCCGAAGCGTTCTCTTCGACCTCGACGGAACGCTGACCGACCCCAAGGAGGGCATTACCCGCTCGATCCAATTTGCGCTCGAAAAAATGGGTGCGGAGATCCCACCCATAGACGACCTGACCTGGTGCATCGGACCGCCGCTACTCGAGAGCTTCCAGCAACTCCTCGACGACGAGCGAGCGCCGGCCGCGGTCACCTATTACCGCGAACGCTTCGCGAGCGTCGGCCTCTTCGAGAACGAACCCTATGCGGGCATCCACGACGTGCTGTCCAAACTCCAGAGCCAGGACCTGCGACTCTTCGTCGCCTCGAGCAAACCCGAAATCTACGTACGGCAGATTCTCGAACATTTCGAGCTGGCCCCCTTCTTCGAGGCGATTTTCGGTTCGGAACTCGACGGCACGCGAGCCAACAAGAGCGACCTTCTGCGCTTTGTGCTCTTGCAGGCCGAAATCGCCCCGGCTCATGCCACCATGGTCGGCGATCGAAAGCATGACATGATTGGTGCAGCGGACAATTCGATCGAGACGATCGGTGTTCTCTATGGCTACGGATCGCGCCAGGAGCTGACCGAGGCGGGGGCGAATCGGCTAGCCAGGGCGACCGACGAGCTAGTCCCAATGTTGTCTAGCTGAACGTCAGCGTAACGGGCCCGAAGGAGCCGACCCAGTCGGAGCTCGCTTCGAAGGGCGAGCCAGCCATTGCGCCTACGGTTCCCGGTTGGACGCTTCGAATTCCTCCAGACGGGTGCGAAGAATCGCAACCTCCTGGCCCAGGGACTTGATCTGAATACCGGCGCGGGAGATTTGAACAGCGAAGTTCAGACAGAGCAGAACCAGACACACCTCCCCTAGAAAGAAGAGTGTCGAACTCGATGTCCACGCTCCGATCGCGCGCGTAATCATCGGAAGAAATCCCGGAATGACGCTCACGGAGATCAATCCAGCGGCAATCGCAATCCAGATGATCGTATGTTCTTCACGAAGCGACCTTCGTCTGACGAGCCAGAGCACGGCGGCCGCAAGCGATATGCTTGCAACAATCGCGAGAAGACGCGTGGCGTCCGACTCCGGTGCATTCAGAAAGAGGGCCCGCAGTTCTTCGAGCTGGATTGAGCTTCTTTCGTCCATGTCGATCTGATTCCTCGCGTTCGACGCTGTCGTCGTCAGGGGCTCGTCATTCGGATTCAGTCGGGTCGTGTCGATCACGCCGCGGTATCGCACCCAAGGCCCAGAGAGAGAGCATCATTCGATAGGCGTAGTAGACGGGCAGCCAACCTGAATGCAGGGTGGAAGGTCGCGGGCTTGGCGCCATGTCGACCGGATGCTCGCGAAGTCGGAGACCACGACGATGAGCCAACAAGAGCACGTCGACGTCCGGATAGTCGAAGGGATACCAGTCGGAGGCAAAGAGCTCCATGGTTCGCCGATTCATCGCCTGGAAGCCCGACGTCGGATCGCTGATTTCCAGGCCACCCAGTCGAGCGAACGCGCATAGCGTCCGTCGTCCGAGAGAACGGAGCGCCCCCATCTCGTAGGGTTGCGCGGGCACCTTCGAGGAAGCATCGATTTCATGCATGAAACGAGAGCCTACGACGAGGTCGCACTCGTCATGGGCTACGTGCTCGAGGAGCCCTGATACATCGGACGGCAGGTGTTGGCCGTCTGCGTCCATTTGCACCAAATAGTCGAAGCCATGTGCGACAGCATATTTGTATCCGCTTTGCAGAGCGGCCCCATAGCCAAGATGGAATGGCAGCCGAATAACACTTGCACCGGTTGCTTCGACGACCGCCGCCGTCGCATCGGACGAAGCATCATCGACGACGAGCAACCGCGCCTCGGGCTGACGAGCCTGCAGATCCAGGAGCAGCGATCCAATTCGTTCGGCCTCGTTTCGGGCGGGCATAACGACCAGGACGCCGCCTCGTTTCGAGGCATGGCTCTTTCGAGATGACATCGGGCTCCCAGAATCCACGAGACCTAGCCGCCTTTCTTCCATGCGATCGTGAGGTAGTGATTGGCGAGGCCCCGTCGGAGCGTTGTCGCGACGCGCTTCAAGAATGCTCCCGGATGAGAGGCGTAGTAGGCGGCCAGGTTCGGCCGAAGGTTCTCGCGGCGAAAGCGGCGCTCCGATCCCCAGAGATCTCGAATGCGTGCGCTCTGAATCTGCCTGTGTGAGGCGATTTCGACGAGTCCATTTCTCTTTCCCATCCGGCGAAATGTACGTTCAGTGAAATCATGAAGATGGTGGGGGTTCAGATCGACAGAAACTGTGACCGGGACGGAAGCGACCAGCACGCCGCCCGGCCCGAGCAATCCGGCCAGACGTGCGAAAAAGGCGTCAGGGTCGGGAAGATGCTCGATCGTTTCGAGACTCACGATCGTGCCAAATGTCATCCCGCCCGGGCCTTCGCCGCCAAACGTCATCGCGTCTTGCTCGACGAAACGAACCTCGCCGATCGTGCCATCGGCATCACTGGAAGCGTTGGCAACACCCGTGGAATCGGAAGCGCCGGAGGCACACGACCCCCCGGAGCCATTGGAATAGTGTTCCCTTGCATATCGAATCGCCTGTGGCGAAATGTCGACCCCAGTCAGGTCTCGAAGGTCGGGGCGCCGCTCCGCCAGCAAACGCGTCCCGTAGCCGACGCCACAAGCTATGTCTAACAACGGCCCGCTGCCCGCCTCGGTGGCCGCGAACTCATAGCGCTCGAGATGCAGATCGAGCGACTCGGTCGCCGCGGAATCCTCCTCGTGGACCTGTTCGGGAATCAGCCTTTCAAGTGTGTCACGTTTTTCCACACAATCATGTTACTTGCGATGCCCGTCGTCGGCGACCGATGAGCGGGATCTCATTAGGCAGAACGGACGCAACATTGCGTCGAGCGTCACTCTTCCTTTTTCTGGAAGCGACTCTCGTGGACTCGCACGGCGAATGCTGCCTTCCTCTCGCCAACCGATGAGAGGAATCTGGCAAGGATACGCTCTCTGCGCGGAAGCGTTCGATTCAAAAGAGTCGGCAACGGCGTGGGCGTCCAATCCGGAATCTGTCCACGTGCCAGGTCTCGGCGCAAATCGATCTTCTGGCGCAGGTCGGAAAATTGGCTTGATTGATTCACGAATATGATTCCATCGCTGTCGAGAAAGACCGGATGCCAGACTGGGTTCCGGTAGATGTCACGCACGAGCCTCGATTTCAGATCGAGATAGAGCCAGTCGATCCCGTAACGGCGCGCATAGGGCCCGAACGGTTGCCTGGTGGCGGTGATTCTCTTGTACTCCCGATAGAACTCGGGTGGGTAGCCGTCCCCGTTGCCATCGATGAAAGGCAATCTCTCCGGATAGAACCACCACAGGTAGCGTGAACCAAGATCGAAAGTGTTGAAGACTTGAGCGTCCTCGGGAATGTTTTCAGCAATGAAGCCGCGCGCCGGAGAGCGCAAGTGGGAAGAGACGCCGACACCGAAAGTGCGCCGCACGAGTTCGACTTGATAGAGCCCGTTCGTGGCGATGAAGCCAGAAAGACCGATCAGGACCGCGATGACGGCGAGCGTATTCCAACGTCCTTTCGAACGAGCGAGGAAGGCGGCCCACGGCGGGGAGGGGCTCCATGAGGGTCTCGTCTGCCATTGAACGGCCGCCAACACACCTAACGTCATGCCATAGAGGCCGATATTGCGAAAGGTCGAACGAGCCATGACCCAGATCGCCAATGCCGTGAGCACATAGGAGAGTCGGATCTTTCGCCGCATGGCCACGCAGGAGACAGCGAAGAGGATGAGCAGCGGGTACCAGGCCTTGATGGCCCAGAGCGTCTTGAAGGTGGAAGGCGGCCGCAACTCGCTGATCGTCGTCGTGAATTGGCTGTCTACGGTAAAGAGTCCGATCAACAGCTTGAAGGGATAGAGGGCGCCTTCGATAAAGTAGGGATTGAAGAGTGTCGCGACGAAGCAAAGTAGTCCGATTCCGAGCAAGCGCTTCGCCCGCTCTCGATCTGTTCCGCGAAGGAGCGCATCGCCGAACTCACCCGACAGAAAGCATCCTCCCACGATCAATCCGACGAGGAAGTAGCCATGAAAATTGGCCCAGACCGCGAAGACCAACGGAAGGAGGATCAATCGATCACGGCGACCTTCGACGAAATCGATCAGGAGTTTGAATTCGATTGCCAGAAAGAACATGCTGAAAAGTTCGGGGCGCCATATGAATCGTGGGTGTGCGACGAATAGGCCGAGGGCGAGGCAGGCAACCGCGCCTACATAGCTCCTGCCCGGGCGCAGTGCCCGGTGCAGTACTACGCCTAGCATGAGAACGACGACGAGCCGAGCCCAGGCCAACCCATTCATCCCGAACAGCGCGCTGAGGCCGTAGGTCAAGACCTGAAAGGCCCACTCGTGTTGCACGAGGGGATGATCGAAGTTGACCGGTGAGAAGACGTTGGTTTCCGGAAGGCCGTTGTGGAGCGTGTAGCCGCCGACAATGAGGTGCAGGCCGAGATCCGGCGCCCTCAGCAAGAAAAGTCCTTGGGATGCCAGAAAGATCATCAGCGCCAGGAAGAGCGCGCGATCCCAAGGATCGAACGCGGCCGGAGGGGACGAACCTGATCGGCTTGTGCTCGCTGGCGTCACGCAATGACGCCAGATAATCGAGAATGTGGGAGGCGCCCTGATGTCGCGCGGCAACCCGCTCGACAGGGAGCTCGAAGAGGTTCTCTAGTCGATCGGATGGTTCGCTTCCGAGTGCGCGATCTAGACAATCTCGAGGCCTCACTTTACCTGGTTGCTATGTCGGCACCCGATAGCCTACCTGATCCTTGACGAAGGCCCTGGGCAATCCCTGCGGCAAGTGAGGTAGACGGTCACGATCAATCGGGCTTCCCTTCGATCGAAGGCATGTCGCATATTGCCTGGTCTGAACGGGAAATCGAATGCGCTTGCCGGCCTAGAACCCCCGAAACGACGCGAACTCCTCAAGCGGCGCACGATCCGTATACAGCTGATTGACCGCCGCATTTGGGTCCGCATACCCCAGCGCTACGCCGCAGAACATCAGATCTTCCTCCGCAATCCCCGTGAACTCCCGGATCGACTTCCCCCACAGCGACCACGCCTCTTGCGCACAGGTATGCAATCCCCGCTCTCGAGCGAGCAACATGATGTTTTGCAAGAAGATGCCCAGATCGGAAAACTGGGGCGGCCCCATCTTTCGATCGATGCTGATGAACATTCCGACCGGCGCGCCGAAGAATGAAAAATTCAATTCCATCTGCTTCGCGCGTGCCGCCTGGTCATCGCGTTCAATGCCGACGAGCGCGTACATATCACCGGCGACCTTGCCCCGCCGGCTGCGATAGGGATTTTCGAGATCCCTCGGATAGATATCGTATTCGGGTCCCTCGCCGAAGGGTGTTTCCTTCATGCGCTCGGCCACGGTCCGGACGAATTCATCCCGGACCTCGCCGGCGAGTACGCTGACCTTCCAGGGCTGAAGATTTCCACCCGAGGCGGCGCGGCGCGCTCGCTCGAGGATCTCGCGCACGACGGACTCCTCGACCGGGCGATCGAGGAATTGCCTGATCGAACGGCGGGTCGCGATGGCTTGGCTGACGGTCGGGCTCGGATCAACGACGAGGCTTTCGGACACTGCTCTCTCACTCTCCAAGGCGCACATTAAGGAGGGGTCTTCATTTGTAGCAATTGGTGGCGGTTCCAGCTCGCGCATCAGAGGCCGCATTCAATCAGACCTACCATCGCAGGGCAAAGCAGTGAGAGATTCCACTTCCTACCGCGACCAATTTCCGGGGGACTACACTCGGAGAGCGATTCCATCGGCACGGCAGATCAGCTTCAGCTCATGGCGAAGACCGACTCCTGGCGCGCTAGAAAGCATCCTTATGGATCACGCCGCCTTTCATGATCATGTCGAGGGTCTCGTCATAGTTCTGCAAGATGGAGATATCTTCCAGCGGGTTGCCGTTGATCGGATAGGCCGATCAGCGGCGAATCCGCCATCGGGGTTTCTTCGATTGTACACCGCTCGTCGCCAGACGGCACAAGCCGCACATGTCCACCTTCCGAAGGAAAACGAGTACGTGGGCGGCGCTAGTCGACCACGCACGACTGGATTTGTCCGACTGTAGCGGTTTGTTATACAGCGTGGTCTCGCACGGAAGTCACGAAGCTGAATTGACGGCACCGCAGAAGGAATCTTGGCGAAAGCCATCGGAATCAGAATCTACAACGGCGGAATCAGAAAGCATCGAGCGGCGCGACGAGCCTACTGGAGGCTCTTCAGCCGACGGCCGTAGCAAAGTGAAACTCGTCGACCGTCTGGGCGCAGTCGAAATACAGCGAACCAATCAGCGAAGAATCCGATCACTCTTCTTCAAAGCCAAAGCTCCAACCCAGGTCGTCGAACAAGACAAATAGATGTTAGTTGGTTGGCCATGCTGTATAAC
>CAZMFM010000031.1:0-40187 GCA_964565565.1 uncultured Spirochaetaceae bacterium
CGCCTCTTGGGGCAATTGCGCAAAGATCTCGGCCCGATCGGACTCCGATACAGCGTCGGCCCAGACCGGTCCACGGGAGCCGACACAACCCACCAGCAACAAGGCAGCGGCCACTCGCCACAGCCCAACGAAACTCGGCCTATGGCGCGAGCGAGGGATCACTCGCTTGCCCCTGGCTCGCCATCCTCCTCACGACGCGATTGGCGTCGCATCGAAATCGCCGCCTGGGCGGCCGCCAGTCGAGCCAAAGGCACGCGGTAGGGCGAGCACGAGACGTAATCCAAACCGATCGAGGCGAAGAAGCGTACGCTGGCGGGATCCCCACCGTGCTCCCCACAGATTCCGAGCTTGAGGTCCGGGCGCGTCGAGCGCCCCCTTTCCGCACCGAGGCGAACCAGCTGACCAATCCCCTCCTCATCGATCGAAACGAAGGGGTCCGCGTCGATCAACCCATCCTCGACGTAGTCGGGCAGAAAATTGCCGGCATCGTCGCGAGAAAGCGCATAGCCCATCTGCGTCAGGTCATTGGTCCCGAAGGAGAAGAAGTCCGCGTGCTTCGCGATTTCGTCCGCCGTCAATGCAGCCCGTGGCACTTCGATCATCGTCCCGATGGTCGGACGCACCCGCGGATTGCCATGTTCACGCCGGACCTCAGCAATCACCTTCTCTGCCAATTTCCGAAGGGTCGAGAGTTCGCGCTCATGAGAGACCAGCGGAATCATGATCTCCGGCTTCACCTTGACACCCTCGGCCGCCGCCAGACAGGCCGCCTCCGTGATCGCGCGAACCTGCATCGCGTAGATCTCCGGATAGGTAATGCCAAGTCGACAACCCCGATGGCCCAGCATCGGGTTGAACTCATGAAGGCTCTCGAGTTTGTGGCGCACATCGCCGACCGACGTGGCCAGGGCTTTCGCCACCGCATGGATATCCTTGTCGGTATGCGGAAGGAATTCGTGAAGCGGCGGGTCGAGCAGCCGAATCGTGACCGGAAGGCCATCCATGGCTCGAAAGAGGCCGACAAAATCGTCCCGCTGCATCGGGAGAATCTTAGCCAGCGCCAATTCTCGCGCATGGGAATCCGGAGCAAGAATCATCTCCCGCACCGCGAGGATTCGACTCGGCTCGAAAAACATGTGCTCGGTCCGGCAAAGGCCGATCCCCTCCGCACCAAAGCCCCGGGCGACCGCCGCATCCTCCGGCGTGTCCGCGTTCGTCCGAACCTCGAGATCACGAAAACGGTCGGTCCATTTCATCAGCTCGGTAAAAGCACCGCCGAGTTCCGGGATCACCGTCGGCGCCAACCCTAACATGACGTCGCCGGTCGATCCGTCGATCGTGAGCGAATCGCCTTCGCGTACCAGAATCTCGCCGATGCGCATGACGCCTTGTTCGTAGTTGATGGCCAACGCGCCACAGCCGGCCACGCAGGTCTTGCCCATGCCGCGCGCGACGACTGCGGCGTGGGAAGTCATACCCCCCTTCGCAGTCAGGATGCCTTCGGAAGCGTGCATCCCAACAATGTCTTCGGGTGATGTCTCGGTGCGAACCAGGATGACCTTGGCCCCACCCTTTGCGCGCAACTCGGCCTGCTCCGCCGAGAAGACCACCTCACCGACCGCTGCACCCGGCGAAGCCGGCAGCCCCCGGGCGATGACTTCGGACGTCTGGGAACGATCGATCGTCGGATGAAGCAGCTGGTCGAGCGAACCGGCGTCTACGCGCAGCACCGCCTCTTCTTTCGTGATCAGGCGTTCCTTCGCCATCTCGACAGCGATCTTCACCGCGGCGCTGGCGGTCCGCTTGCCACTGCGCGTCTGCAACATCCAGAGCGTGCCATCCTGGATCGTGAATTCGATGTCCTGCATATCACGGTAGTGTTTTTCGAGCCGCTTGTAGATTCGAACCAACTCCCGATAGGCCTTCGGCATCTCGCGCTCAAGGGTCGGAAGGCTCATCGTATCGGCGGCGCGACTGGGCTCATTGATCGGCTGCGGCGTACGAATGCCCGCCACGACATCTTCGCCCTGGGCGTTCAACAGATACTCACCGTAGAAATTCCGCTCCCCGGTCGACGGATTTCGCGTAAACGCGACACCGGTCGCACAGGTATTGCCCATATTGCCGAAGACCATCGACTGCACATTGACCGCGGTGCCCCAGTTGTCGGAAATATCATTGAGGCGGCGATAGGCGATCGCTCGCTGATTCTCCCATGAGCTGAAAACGGCCCCGATCGCACCCCAGAGTTGCGTTTCCGGGTCCTGGGGAAAGGGCTTGTGGGTAAATTCTTCGACGATCTCGAGGTAGCCGGAAACGACCCGGCGCAGATCCTCCCCGGTGAGTTCGGTGTCGTCCCGGATGCCGCGAGCCTCTTTCTCGGCGTCAAGCCGATGCTCGAAGCGATCGTGGGGAATTCCGAGAACGACGTCGCCGTACATCTGGATGAAACGCCGATAGCTATCAAAGGCGAACCGGTCGTCTGCCATATCAGCTAGACCGCGAACCGTTTCGTCGTTCAGCCCGAGATTCAAGACCGTATCCATCATGCCCGGCATCGAAGCCCGTGCACCCGAGCGAATCGAAACCAGCAAGGGACTGGATGGATCTCCGAAGCGACGGTCCATCAGCTTCTCGACATTCGCCAGGGCCGTCAGGACGTCCGCCTTGACCTCGACGGGAAGCTTCTGGCCTCGCTGATTGAACTCCGCGCAGACATTCGTCGAGATCGTGAAGCCGGGGGGCACCGGAATTCCGATCGACGTCATTTCCGCCAGATTCGCGCCCTTGCCGCCCAGGATCTCCTTCATCCCGGCATTTCCGTCCGCACGACCGCCGCCAAAGAAGTAGACCTGTCGATGGGAAGACATCTTGTCGCTCACCCTACGTCGTGTCGACTTCTTTGAAACCTGCTTGACGGACGCCTTCGCGGCCTTCCCGGACGCCTTCTTTCGTATCGCTCGCCCGGCCGCCTTTCTGGGCGCCTTCCGCTTGGCAGTTTTCTTCTTGGCGGCCTGCTTCTTCGTTGTCTTTTTCTTGCCGGCCTTTTTCTTGGCCGCCTTTTTCTTGGCCGCCTTGCTGGCCGTCTTCCTTGGCGCCTTCTTGGCGGACTTCGGCGTGGCCGACTTCGCCCGGGTCTTCTTCTTTGCCTTGGACGTGGAGGTTCTTCGAGCGGTCACGATGCCTCCTCCAAACGCTCAGTGAGGTAACGCTTGAGTCCTGCGATGGGTATCCGCTCTTGATTCATCGAATCGCGTTCTCGCACCGTCACACATTCGTCCTCTTCTGAATCGAAGTCATAGGTGACACAATACGGCGTCCCGACCTCATCCTGGCGTCGATAGCGACGCCCAATGTTTCCGGCCTCGTCGTAGAAAACGTTGAAATGCTTACGCAGATCTCGATGGATCGCGCGCGCGCGTTCGGCCAACTTCTTCGACAATGGCAAGACGGTCGCCTTGATTGGCGCCAGCGACGGATGGAACCCCATCACCGTTCGCTCCTCGCCGTTCTCCATGGTCTCTTGACGATAGGCCGCCACCAACAAAGCCAACGCCGTCCGGTCGATCCCGACGGAGGTCTCGATCACCATCGGCGTGAAGCGCTCCTTCGTCTGCTCGTCGGTCACCGCGAGTTCCTTGCCGGAATATTCGGTGTGCCTTGAGAGATCCCAATCACCTCGGTCGTGGATGCCCTCGATTTCCTGCCAACCAAAGGGGAAGAGGAATTCGATGTCTTCGGCGGCGCGGGCGTAGTGCGCCAATTCATCCGCGGCATGAGGCCGGGTCCGGAGCAAGCGCTCGTCGAATCCGAGATCTTTGTGGAATTGCAGCCGGAACTCACGCCAATGCTCGAACCAATGCTCGGCCTCGCTCGGATGACAGAAGAATTCCATCTCGGCTTGTTCGAATTCGCGAGAGCGGAAGGTGAAGTTCCGGGGCGTGATTTCGTTGCGGAAGGCCTTGCCGATTTGCGCGATGCCGAAAGGAACCTTCTGACGGGCGGATTCCCGGACGCGCTTGAAGCCCGAGAAGATCGCCTGGCAAGTTTCCGGACGCAGGTAGGCGGTCGTCGACTCGTCGACGGAAGCACCCAACTCGGTTCGCAGCATCAAGTTGAACTCGCGACTCTCAGTCAGATCGCAGTCGCTGATCGCGCGCTTCTTGGGCGCCTCCGGGCAGCGCTCGCCTTCAATCTGGTCCGCGCGAAAGCGGCGCTTGCAGGTTCGACAATCGACCATCGGATCGCTGAAACCCTCGACGTGGCCGCTGGCCTCCCAGGTTCGGGGATGAGAGATGATCGCGCTGTCGATCCCGACGACATCATCTCGCTCGCGAACCATACGACGCCACCAAGCGGCCTTCAGATTGTTCTTGAGCTCGACGCCGAGCGGGCCATAGTCCCAGAAGCCGGCAATGCCACCGTAGATCTCACTCGATGGATAGATGAAGCCTCGGGCGGCACAGAGGGAAACGAGCGTCTCCATCGCGAGTGGATGGCGCTCGCGAGAGCCCTCGTCCGTGGCGTCGCCCTCGCCCTTTGCGTCACTGCGTGCGGAAGAATCAGAAGCGTCTTTGGACATGCTTTGGGCCCCTGGACGAGTCGACACTGGTCGGGGTCGGCTCGATCCTGCGATTGGTTGGAGACGTGTCACTTGGTTTGAGGTGTCGTTCGGGTCGTGCACGACTTTCAGGGCGGCCGAGTATCCCCCATTCGGGTCCCCAGGGTCAAGCCGCACCCCCTGCCGCGATCGGCAGGATTTCATCGAGAAAGCGCTCACTTCGCATTTCGATCCCGACATGAAAGCGCTGAAAGCGAAAGACCAGAAGGGCAGCTTCCTGTATCGAAGCACTGGGCAATTCGACTTTGGACAAATCCTCGATCGGGCACGCCAAGCCGGCGTCCAGGACCCGCAAGGTGCCGAGTTCGACGGGAATCAGCCCATCCAGACGTAGACCACACGCCGAACACACGAGCCCTCCATCGGCGACATGAAAATGAACGCGATGTCGGTCGGCCACGCGCTGTTCGGGTACCCGGCCGCATCGCACACAACGCCCGAATTCTGGCCGCAACCCGAGGGCCTCGAAGCCGCGCAGCTCGAGCAACAAGCGCAGGGTCGCATTGGGCCGAAGCGTTTCGAGCAAACCCAGACTTTCCCGTGCATAGACGAAGAGATGTTCTGCTTCCTCGCCCTTGATGCCCTCGGGCGAGAGCCGGTCGAGCATCTCGATCAGAAAACTGGCCAGCGCATAGCGGCCGGCGTCCCTACGTAGGCCGAGAAATGGGTCGAGTAGCTTCGCTCCTTCAAGGAAAGCCATCGAAGCCCGCGGTCGAAGGCGACCGCGAATACTGAGATGATTGAAGACATCGAGGGTGCCCGGAAAGCGTCGTTGACTACGTCGGGCCCCCTTGGCGATCGCCGTCAAACGACCGGAATTGGAGGTCAACAGATGGACGATCCGATCGGACTCGCCGTAGTCGACCGAACGCAGGAGGATGGCCTCGGACGAAAGCGCAATCATCTCGCGTACCGCTCAGTCTTTCGCCAGCGCATCGGAGATCCCGGGGACTCGCTGGGTCGCGTCGATTTCGACCTTGTGCGGCCCGGGATCGATCTCGCCGATCGCATCGAGTTCGGCACCCCGCGCCTCGGCCAGCGCCCGCACCGGATCATGCCAGAGCACGACTTCGCGCGAGGCCGGTGTCGACGCGGTCCCCAAGAGGAGATGCCAGCCCGAGCGCAGCACGAAAAAGGACACCACGAGAAGGAATAGGAGAACGATGCCCACGAGAGCCTGCTTCGCACTCCGACCGGGGGTCGGCCGCTCCCAGGAGCCGGGTACGGGCTCCCGCAACATTCGCGAAACGGCGTCTTCGGCGTCGAGCCCCAGCGCATTCGCCACCGTGCGAACGAAGCCCCGGACGAAACCATCGGTTTCGCCATCGAATTGGCCGCTCTCGAGCCGTTCGAGGGAACGCAGGGGAATTCGCGTGATCGATGCGAGCTCTTCAGCCGACATGCCGCGCAAAATTCGCTGCCGGCGCAGATATTCGCCGATCGGACGGGACTCGAAGGTCTCGCCGAATTCAGACTGCGACAACCCACCGTCCGAACCCCTGGACGTCGACCCTTGCTCGCTCATGAACACCCCATGCAATCGAAGGGTAGCAGCGAGTGCCGAGGGCGGTGACGGCCAAGCGCCTGTGTCTAGTGAAGCAGATCCAAATAAGCCTGGGACTGCGAGCCCCAATCTTCAAAGGGCGCCATCTCGGTCGCTTCCTGGAAGTGAACGACGGCCTTATCGCGGCGCCCGAGGCCCACGTAGATTTCACCGAGTCGGAAATGGGTTTCGCCTAGCGCAGACGGCTGAAGTCGCCCGGACTCCAGCGCTGATTCGAGGGCGTTGATCGCGGCCAGCTTCTTACCCTGTTCAAGCCTCACGATGCCGAGGTTGAGCAGCGCCGGGCCAAAGCGGGGGAAGAAGTCGAGCGCATCGACGTAGTGACTAGAGGCTTCCTCCAAGCGCCCGAGATGATAGAGCGACCAGCCACAATTCGTCAGCGGCCGCCAAGGAGATGCGAAGGTCGGATCATCGGCCAGGGCATGGCAATGCGGCAGAGCCTCTTCGTAGCGTCCCAATTGCGAAAGTAGAGCCGAAAGGCTCAGCAAGGCTGCGTGCCTCGTCGAGACATCCTCATCAGAGACCGAAAGCGCAATCGCGTCGACCAGGAACCCCTCCGCCTCTTCGGCCTTGCCCTTTCGCCGATAGGCCTCTCCTAGCCACAGATGAGTTGCCGGGTCCGTCGGGTCGAGTTTCAGTGAACTCTGCAATTCCCGAATCGCCATCGCCGTCCGACGTGAAGCGAGGTAGTCGATTCCAAGATCACGTTTTGCGACGCTCGGCGACACGCGATTTTCAAATTCGAGCGAAGAAGAGGAAAGCGACTCGGTCGTCACGCACCCAGAATTCGAGGCAAGCAACAGGGCCACCCCCGTTCCTGCCAGTGCACGAAAGAGGCGCCAACCACATTGGCGTTGGACTGTTTCGGACATCATTCCTCCTGATCCGGATTTGAGAAGCCCACGGCTTCAGAAACTCGAAAGCAATCGTGCGAGATAGGGAACTCTTTTCGATCCCTCGCGGCGAACGCGAATGATCGGGATACGCCCCAACTCCGAACCTTCTGCCACGTCGGTGCCCGGCCCGGTTCCCGACGGCTTGCCCAGATTCGAATCGTCGGGCGCGTTGCGAAATTTCGATAGCTGTTGTTGCGGCGGCATCGGCGCCGGCGCCGGATTGGACGCCACCCGATCGGGGACGACCCGCTCAGTCGTTTCCAGCGACTCGTCGGACGAGAGTTCATCCAGTTCCAGATCATCAAAATCTGCACTCGCCTCGAGATCGGCCTCTAGATCGAGTGAGATCTCGGGCGGCTCGTCCATCGCCAGATCGTCGAGGACGAGTTCGTCCAACGGCTCCGGAATGATCGACGTATTGAAAGCGGATCCTGAATCCGATTCGAGGTCCGTTTCGCTGCCCGCAGACTGCGCGGCCTGGGCCTGGGGTGAACTCGGCGTTTCGAGATCTCCCATCAATTGACCCCAAAGCGCCATCGCCTCCGTTCGACCCTGCCCGCCAGCGCTCACCTCGACCATATCCTCGTCGAAGAGAAAGCCCATTCGCTCGGCATTGTTCAAGGCGGACTCGATGGCCGCGGCCACCGGGACGTTGGCGTCGATCGGCGCCTGATTGCGGAAGACCACGACCTGCCCGCTCTCGTTGGATCGCACGCCAATCGCCAAACCGATCCCGCCGTATTCCTCCGCAAAGACCACGATCGCAGCCCGTGCGGGCCCCACCGGCAAAAACTTGACGTTCAGCACCGGCGTATTCAGCGCCGGACGCAGAGCAAGCAGGCTCGCCTCCGAAAGCGGCAAGGGTTCGGATGAACGTTGAAACATGATTCCTGCATCGGCCTTCCCCCCTGAATCTTGAGGTTCTCAGGGCGGCAACCCGAGCCAGGAAGGACCGACCTGGCTCACAAAATCGCAGTTTGGGACCGTCCCCGGCCGAATCAATCCAGACCTTTCGCACCGCCACGAGACGGATACAATCCCCCAAGGCAAACGCGAATTGGGGTTCGTTGGACCCTCTCATTTCCTTCAACAGACCGCCCGTTCTTCACCTGATCTCTAGACTCCACGACTCCATTCAATCCCTGGTTCGAATCTTCTTTTTCTCTCAACGCCGCGTCTAGGACGATTTCGACCTTTGATGTCCAAAACCATGCCCCGACAGAGCCTCTCGCCTATTCGAGCGACCCGAACGGCATTCAGCCCCTTGCGAGACCAATCAGCGTGACCAAAAGCAAACCCGAAACGAACTCACCGACTCAATCACCACACAAGACCGCAGAAAAAATCGAGGGGGTCGCGATTCGATTCGCCGGCGACTCGGGCGACGGAATGCAGCTGACGGGTACGAAATTCAGCGACGAAACCGCGCTCGCTGGCAACGACCTGTCCACGTTCCCCGACTTCCCCGCCGAGATCCGCGCCCCCGCCGGCACGATGGCCGGTGTCTCGGGCTTCCAGATCCACTTCTCGAGCATCGACATCCATACGCCCGCGGATCAGCCGGACGTTCTGATCGCCTTCAATCCCGCTGCGCTGCGTGCAAACGTCGACGACGTTCGACCCAACGGCATGGTGATCATCAACATCGATGCCTTCAATCAAAAGGCGATGACCCGCGCCGGGTATGACGAAGATCCCCTGCCCGGCCTTCGCAAGCGTTTTCAGCTCGTCGAGGTGCCCTTCACCACATTGAATCGCGAAGCGCTTCGAGGACTCGACCTAACACAACGCGAGATCGATCGCTGCAAGAATTTCTTCGCGCTCGGCGTGCTCTGTTGGCTTTATGGCCGTCCCATGGACGCAACGGAACGCTGGCTCGGCGGCAAATTCAAAGGCGACATCCTCGAAGGCAATCTCCGCACCCTGCGTGCCGGGCACGCCTTCGGTGAAACGACCGAACTCTTCCCCGTCTCTTTCATTGTCCCGGCAGCCAAGATCGAACCCGGCACGTATCGAAACATTACGGGCAACCAAGCGCTGGCCTGGGGCATCGTCGCCGCAGGCGTCCAGATGGAGCGCAACGTCTTTCTCGGCGCCTACCCGATTACACCAGCCAGCGAGATCCTCCATGAAGTCGCGCGCTACCGCCAATTCGGATTGAAGACCTTCCAGGCCGAAGATGAAATCGCCGCGGTCTCATCGACGATCGGCGCCTCCTTCGCCGGCCAGCTCGCGGTCACCGTATCGAGCGGCCCCGGGTTCGTGTTGAAACAAGAAGCGCTCGGACTCGCCGTGATGGTCGAGCTGCCGCTGGTCGCGATCAACGTCCAACGCGCTGGACCTTCGACGGGCTCCCCGACCAAGACCGAGCAAGGCGACCTGCTCGCCGTGTTATTCGGTCGCCATTCGGAGAGCCCCATCCCAGTGATCGCGCCCTGCACGCCAGGAGATTGCTTCCACGCGGCGCTCGAAGCTTTCCAGATGGCCGTGAAGTACATGACGCCGGTGATCCTGTTGAGCGATGGCTACCTGGCCAACAGTTCCGAGCCATGGCTGATCCCGGATGTCGATTCCCTCGAGCGAGATCCTGTCCAATTTGCGGCGCCGCTCGACGTCGGTGAATTCCAGCCCTATGCCCGCAACCCGGAGACCCTCGCGCGTCCCTGGGCGATTCCGGGAACACCCGGCCTCGAACATCGAATCGGCGGACTCACCAAACAAGACATTACCGGCAACGTCATCTACGACGCCGACAATCACGGCAAGATGAACGCTTTGCGGAAGGCGAAGGTCGAGGGCATCGCGAAAAGCTACCGCCCGATCGAAATCGATGGACCGACGGAGGGCGAAATTCTCGTCATCGGTTGGGGCGGCACGCTCGGTTCGATCACGGCCGCGGTCGAAGCCGTTCGCGAGGAAGGCCTATCGGTTTCGAGGGTGCATCTGCGAAATCTGAATCCCTTCCCGAACGACCTAGGAGAGGTACTCAGTCGCTTCGACAAGGTCCTCCTGCCCGAACTCTCCGATGGACATCTGGCCATGCTCTTGCGTGCCAAATATCTCGTCGACGTTCAGTCGCTCGCCAAGATCGAGGGGCAACCCTTCAAGATTTCCGAGCTCACGAAAGCCATTCACGATCTCCATTTGAGATCGGCCTAATAGGAGTCGACAGCATGGCAGCCGAAGCGGCAGTCAAAGCCTCACGTAAGGATTTCGTTTCCGACCAGGACGTGCGGTGGTGTCCGGGTTGCGGAGATTATTCCATCCTGGCCAACGTCCAGCGGGTCATGCCCGATCTCGGCGTCCCACGAGAGAATGTCGTCTTTGTGTCTGGGATCGGCTGTTCGAGTCGCTTCCCCTACTACATGAATACCTATGGATTTCATACGATCCACGGCCGTGCGCCGGCCTTCGCGACGGGCATCAAGGCCAGTCGGCCCGAACTCTCGGTCTGGATCGTCACCGGCGACGGCGACGGCCTTTCGATCGGCGGCAACCACCTGCTGCACGCCATTCGCCGAAACATCAACACGCAGATCCTGCTCTTCAACAACCAGATCTACGGCCTGACCAAAGGCCAGTACTCGCCAACCTCGAAGGTCGGCATCAAGACCAAATCCACGCCCCAGGGCTCGATCGACCATCCCGTAGACCCGATCGCCTTCGCCCTCGGCTGCGGCGCGACCTTCATCGCCCGAACGATCGATGTCGACGCCAAACACATGCAAAAGATCTTGAAGCGTGCTCACGAACACAAGGGAACCGCCTTCGTCGAGATTCTCCAGAACTGCCCGGTCTTCAACGACGGCATCTGGGACGATGTCCAGGATCGCAAATCCCGTGCAGAAGCTTCCCTCGTGCTCGAACACGGCGAACCGCTGGTTTTCGGGAAGCCCGGCCAGCGAAAGGGAATCGTATTCAAGGACGGTATCCCGAGCGTGATCGAACTGGCAGACGAGGACGACCCGATCGAGCGCGGGGTCGTCGTGCATGACGAGCGGCCCGATGCGTCTTCCTACGCCGGAGTTTTGGCGACCCTGCAGCGCCCGGATTTCCCTCTTCCGGTCGGCGTGTTTCGCGCAGTCGAGAAGCCCACCTACGAAGAGATGTTGCAGGCGCAGGTGGACTCGGCGACGGAAGAGCGCGGAGCCGGAGATCTGAAGGCCCTGCTGCACTCAGGCGACACCTGGAAGATCTAGGCTCCGTAGACCTATCATGCGGCCTCTCGTATAGGGCAATTCCGTCCAGTTTCGGAACTGTCGCCACTCTGCCTTTGTACTTGCGCAAACGGTCGTGGTAGCCTGATCGTCGAGTCGGCCGATTCCCCGATTCGACGATCGGACCCTCGACAGATGTCTACCCGCGAAATCCTGGTAATTGGCTTTCTTGCGCTCGTAACGCCTGTGTTCTTGGCTGGCACGGCTCAGGCTCAGGCCGGCGCCGCCTGCTCGGGAACGGTTTGTGGGCTCGGCGGTCAGATCCGCAGCCAGATCGGTTTCGAGGTACCGCTCCCCATCTCGCTGGCACCCTCGCAAGGGGCGAGCGGTTCTCACGCGACGGTCGGTCCATTCACGGGAATCACGATCCAGGCCGCGCCTTTCCTGCCCGCGGACCTCCCCTTCGTCGGTCAAGGGCTTGGCCAGTTTGGCCAGCTCAAACCCACTCCCGATGCAACGATCATGCAGACGCTGGATCCGGGTTCGGGTCCTCGCCAGCTGACGATGTCACCCGGCGTCTTCCACTACGGTGGTTCAGAATCGGTCGGCATCGTCAACTTCGACTTCAAAATCTTCGCAATCCAAACCCAGGGCGAATTCGACTTCCCGCACCCGGGGAGCACGCCATCAGGCGCTCAGGCATTCACGGAAGAGAACAAGACCGTCTCGATTCCGACGCCTGATGCGAACGTTCTCTTTGCGGGGGGTCGAAAGGGCGCGGCGACGGTGACCTACTATGCCGACGCGACGGCATCCGGCTCCCCGAGCAACAACTACGGCCACGGAGTTCCGCCGACTGTCACCGTGACGGCGCGAGCGGGCAACAATGGATCCCCCCCGATCAACGGAATCGCACGATTCACCGCGACCAGGAACCAGTTCGGAGGTCAGGCCATCCTGCGAACGGCCGGCACCACGAAGTTCTACTTCAACCAACCCCCATTCCTGGTTGCGGCCGCCGACCTGCCGTGCAAGGTCACGGCGACGGCCGGCGAGGGCACAACGGCTCAGGGATTTTTCGTCCCCTTCAACACGGGATCGGGCTGCCAGTTCGCTCTGTCCATCGTCGACCCGGTCGGCTCGGACGCCACCGTCGGAATCGCAGGCGGAGCCTTCAATGGCCTGGCCCTCCGATCGGCATACAGGACGAATACAGGCATCTTCACAGGAACGATCGGTTTCAACGGCACGATCATCGGTCAGGGCGCAGCGGTGACCGCGGTGGGCGTAGGGATCCCCTTCACCGGGCAGAATGGCCAGGCCGTCGGTTTTCCGATGACGACGGGTCGGCTCAGCATCACGGTGACTTCCAATCTGGCATCCTCTTCGATGTTCATTCGAACCGGAACGGACGCCCGAGACGCGGCGGGAAACGGAGTCGTTTCGCTCGTCACGGGCTCGATGTCGTTTCGTGACGTATCCCTCGGCAATGGCAATCGAACTTGGGTCACACTCGAAATTCCGGAGCCGAATTCTTTTCTCGCCGCATCCGTCGGATTGCTTGCGCTCTTTGGTTGCTACCGATGGACGGAGCGCTGACCGGACTTTGCGCCTGGCGGCCTTGACGCCCTCGAAGTCATCGGGCAAATTCCTCGTCGCCTCAGACCCGAAGGAGAAGCATGCCACTTGTTCGAATCGCCACCACCGTGTTGCTCTCCGCTGCATTCGTGACGACTCGTCGTGACGACTCGTGTCATTAGTCGCAATCGATCGCAATTGATCGTGACGAGTCCGAGTTAGATTCTAGTCCCGAAGACTCTCCCGCACGCACCCGGCGAGCGTTTTACTCGAGCAGATCGAAAGGTCTGCATGAGGAATGACGTCCGTGAACCCGCCTTGCGAGTTTGCACGCATGTCATTCCGATGTGTGAAGCGAGATCCCTTGACTCGAAGAGAACAACGGGGGCGCCGCGATGGCGCCTCGGACGACTTCTATTGCCGTCGCTGCAGACTGACGATCGACGGCCGAGCGTTCGGAACCCAACATCGCAATCATTGTCCGAATTGTCTGTGGAGCAAGCATGTCGACGAGAGGCCGGGGGACCGGCGGTCGGCGTGTGGTGGAGGCATGGAGCCCATCGCGATCTGGGTCCGACCGGAGGGCGAGTGGGCGATCGTTCACCGCTGCGGAACCTGCAAGGTCGCGCGGATCAATCGAATCGCCGGGGACGACAACGAGCATGCCTTGTTGTCGCTGGCGGCGCGACCGATCGCGATGCCGCCCTTCCCGCTCGATCGGTTGCCCAACTAGCTGAGGCGGGTCGGATCGATCGTGCCTGTATCGGGGCGTGAAAAGACGGCGGGGGCTCGTCGCTCGAGCCCCCGCCATTTTTTCAAAATCTGTCTTGTCTCGACGTGATGTCTGACGCGAGCCTGCGCTCTAGGACTCGAGCCCCGGTGCCGCCTTCGCAAGCGTTTCGCCAATCTCAGCTGGTGAGGCCGCAACCGCCACGCCATTCGCTTCGAGCGCCGCAATCTTGTCGGAAGCCTTGCCCTTGCCGCCGGCGATGATCGCCCCGGCGTGACCCATCCGTTTCCCGGCTGGAGCGTTTTGACCGGCAATGAAGGCTGCGACCGGTTTATCCATATTCGATTTCACGAATTCGGCCGCTTCTTCCTCAGCGGACCCGCCGATCTCGCCGATCATGACGACTGCCTTGGTGTCGGGGTCCGCCTGAAAGAGCGCGAGTGCATCGATGAAGTTGGTCCCGATGACGGGATCGCCGCCGATGCCTACGCAGGTCGATTGCCCGATTCCGAGACGCGTCAACTGATCGACCGCCTCGTAGGTCAAGGTCCCCGACCGCGACACGACGCCTACAGGACCGGGCTTGGTGATCTGAGCGGGCATGATGCCGATACGACACTGTTCAGGCGTCACGACGCCGGGACAATTCGGACCGAGTAGTCGCGTGCGACCGCCCCGTAAAGCCGCCTTCGCCCGGGCCATGTCGAGCACGGGAATCCCCTCCGTAATGCAAACGGTCAGGTCCAACTCGTTCTCGGCTGCTTCGAGAATCGCGTCGGCTGCGCCCGGTGGCGGAACGAAGATTACGGAAGCGTTCGCACCCGTGGCGGCAACGGCTTCCGCAACGGTATTGAAGACGGGAATCCCGTCGATCTCGCTGCCGCCCTTACCCGGATGAACGCCGCCCACGACCTGGGTGCCATATTCGCGTGAGAGTCCCGCATGGAAAGTACCCATACGGCCCATTCCCTGGATGATCAGCTTCGTATTCTTGTCACAGAGAATCGCCATGCTAGGCCGCCCCTTTCACTGCCGCGACGGCCAGCTCGCCCGCCTCTTTCAGCGTTTCCGCCGGCGTTATGTTCAAATTCGATTTCGCCAGGATCGCGCGGCCTTCGGCCGCCATCGTTCCCTGGAGGCGCACGACGAGCGGAACGCCAACACCAAGATCCGCCGCAGCGGCGACTACGCCCTCGGCGATCAAGTCGCAGCGTACGATGCCGCCGAAAATGTTCACCAGAATGGCCTCGACATTCTCGTCACCGAGGATGAGTTTGAAGGCTTCTTTCACCTTTTCCTTGTCTGCGCCGCCGCCCGCGTCGAGGAAGTTGGCCGGTTTACCACCGCAATAGTGAATCATGTCGAGGGTTGCCATGGCGAGCCCGGCGCCGTTGACCATGCATCCGATGTTGCCGTCGAGGCCGACATAGGCGAGGTCGATTTCATTCGCGGCGCGCTCGCGCTCATCCTCCTCGTCGGGATCGCGCAGCGCAGCGATCTCAGGATGGCGGTAGAGCGCGTTATCGTCGAAATTGAGCTTCCCATCGAGGGCGAAGAGATCGCCTTCCGCGGTCACGACGAGGGGATTGATCTCAACCTGCGAACAATCCTTGGCCAGGTATAGATCGAAGAGTCCGCGCACGAAGGGAACGAACTTCTTCACCTGGTCTGGAGCGAATCCCAGTCGATAACCCAGATCGCGAATCTGGTAGTCGCGAAGACCCACATTCGCATCGACGAGAGTCGTCAGAATCTTATCCGGAGTCGCCTCGGCCACGACTTCGATCTCCATTCCGCCTTCCGTCGAAGCAACCAGCGCAAATTTTTCGGCCGAACGGTCGAAGAGGATTGCGAGATACAACTCGCTCTCGATATTCGAGCCAGCCTCAACATAGACCTTGCGAACGAGCTTGCCTTCCGGCGGCGTTTGCGGCGTATGCAGGGTCATTCCTAGAATTTCGCTGGCTGCAGTCTTCGCTTCCGCTGGGGATTTGGCGACCTTGACGCCTCCGCCCTTCCCCCGTCCGCCGGCATGGACCTGCGCTTTGACAACGACGATGGGCGTGCCGAGTTTCTTGGCTGCTCGCTCCGCTTCTTCAGGAGTCGTCGCCAACTCGCCGTCTGGAACGGCGACGCCGAACTCTCGAAAGAGCGCCTTGGCCTGGTATTCATGAACATTCATGTTCGTTCAATCTCCATAATTTTCCTGGGAATGCCGCGACGATGTGCGCCGCGAATTCCGAGACAACTCACGCTGACTAGAGTTCGAGTTTCGAGACGAGATCGCGGACGTGCTGAACCGAGGCATCGAAGCTGCTGCGCTCTTCCGCGTTCAGTTCCACTTCGATGATTCGTTCGAGACCATTCGCGCCGATCACGCAGGGCACGCCGACATAGAGACCGTCGACGCCGAACTCGCCCTCACAGAGACATGCACAGGCCAACACCCGCTTTTTGTCCTTGAGATAGGACTCCGCCATCTCGAGCGCAGAAACCGCGGGGGACACGAAGGCCGAGCCCGTCTTCAGCAGACCGACCACTTCGCCACCGGCGCCCTTGGTCCGTTCGACGATCTCGGCGATCCGTTCCTTCGAAATCATCGTATCGATCGGAATTCCGGCCACGGTGCAATACCGCACGAGCGGCACCATCGTATCCCCGTGCCCGCCTAGCACGAGTGCCGTCACGTCTTTGACGGACACATCGAGTTCCCAGGCTACAAAGCTCCGGAAGCGAGTCGAGTCGAGCACCCCGGCCATGCCAATCACGCGATTTTTCGGGAAGCCCGAGATCTCCTTGAAGGTGTAGACCATCGCATCGAGGGGGTTCGAGATCACGATCACGAATGCATCGGGCGCATGATCACGCACGCCGACCGCCACCTGCTTCATGATCGACAGGTTCGTCTTCAACAGATCATCGCGACTCATCCCCGGCTTCCGCGCCAATCCAGCCGTGATAATGACGACGTCTGCGCCAGCGATACCCGCGTAGTCGTTGGTGCCAGAAATCTTGGCATCGCTACCGACGAGCGGCGAGGCCTCGGCCATGTCGAGCGCCTTGCCCTGGGGCAAACCTTCCACGACGTCGAAGATAACGACATCGCCTAGCTCGGCGTACGCGGCCCGTTCGGCCAACATACCGCCGATATTGCCGCCCCCGATCAATGCAATCTTGGGCCTGGTGAACTTCGATCCTGTCTGTCCCGCCATGTGAAATCCCTCCGAATTCGGTTGAAGTCTAGTCTCGTGCTTCTCGTGTCGTCTGTGGACGCACGCGTAAGGAAAGCTCGTCGAGCTGCTCGGCCGTGACCGAGGATGGAGCTTCCATCAGCAGGTCCTGGCCACGCTGTGTTTTGGGAAATGCGATCACGTCGCGAAGGTTATCGACTCCAGCGAGCGTCATGACCCAGCGGTCGAAGCCGAATGCGAAGCCACCATGCGGCGGCGCGCCCACGTCCAAAGCGTTCAGCAGAAAACCGAAGCTCTGTTCCATCTCTTCATCGCTGTAGCCCATGATGCCGAGAATCTTGCGCTGGATATCGCTGCGATGGTTGCGAAGGCTGCCCGATCCGAGTTCAACCCCGTTCAGGACGACGTCGTAATGAGTTCCCCGCACCTTTTCGGGATCCGTATCGAGCAATGCGAGGTCGGCTTCGATTGGAGCGACGAAGGGTTGGTGGACGTGGGTCAATCCGCCGTGGCCGTCGTCTTCGAGCAAGGGGAAGTCGACCACGAGCAACGCGTCCCATTCGCGCCCGTCCACGCGCCCGAGGCGTCGACCAAGATCTTCACGCAGCCGCGAAAGAATCGTATTCGCCCGGGTTGCGACATCGGCTTGGAAGAAGATCACCATTCCGGGCTCGGTCTGACAGCGATCGCGAATCGCGTCCTTCTCGGCATCGCCGAGAAATTTCGTGATCGGAGATTTCCAGGAGCCGTCGTCCTCGACGCGAATCCAGCCGAGCCCCTTCGCACCGAGTTCCTTGCGGACCAATTTTTCGAGCCGATCGATTTCGCCCCGCGACAATGCCTTGGCATTCGCGATCGGCAACGCCTTCACGATTCCCCCGGACTCGGCGACGCCACGAAACGCCTTGAACTCGCTGGTCAGGAAGACGTCCGTCAGATCGACGAGCTCGAGTTGAATTCGCGTATCCGGCTTGTCACATCCGTAGCGATCCATCGCCTCCGCATAGGTGATTCGCTTGAAAGGCGCCTCGAGTTCGACGCCACAGGCGCGACAGCCTTCGAGCATCACGCGCTCGAGCACCGTGAGAATTTCCTCGACGCCGACGAAGGAGAGCTCGAGATCGATCTGCGAAAACTCGGGCTGACGATCCGCCCGCAGATCTTCGTCGCGGAAACAACGTGCGATCTGGTAGTAGCGATCGCAGCCGCCGATCATCAAGAGCTGCTTCATGATCTGTGGCGACTGAGGTAGCGCGTAGAAGTCGCCGGGTTGGAGTCTGCTGGGAACGAGGAAGTCTCGTGCGCCTTCGGGCGTCGCCCGTGCCAACATCGGCGTCTCGATTTCGAGAAAACCCTGAGCCGCAAGTGACTCGCGGACCGCTAGGCTCAGATCGTGACGAATCTGCAGCGCACGCTGGAGTGGCGGCCGCCTAAGGTCCAAGAGCCGATGTCGCAGACGGATCTGCTCATCGACTTCGATTTCTTCTTCGATCGCAAAGGCCGGAACACTGGCCGAGTTGAGAATCCGCAACTCGCGTACATTGATCTCGATCGTGCCCGTGGGCATATTCGAGTTGATCGTCTCGTCGCTGCGACGCTCGATCTCACCACGAACCATCAGCACCCATTCCGAGCGGAGTAGATGGGCGCGCTCGTGGGCTTCCGGCGCGGACTCCGGGCGGAAGACGACCTGCACGATTCCTGTTCGATCCCGGAGATCGACGAAGATGACGCCGCCATGATCGCGCCGACGCCCGACCCAGCCAGCGAGAATGACTTCGTCTCCGACGGCCGCGCTCATTACGTCGCCGCAACGATGGCTGCGGCGCATGGTTCCCATTCCATCGAGTGGGGCACTCTGGGTGCTCATCGAAGCTCCTGCGCAAGTGGGGTTCATCGGAGCTCGACTCGAAGAATCGAACCGACTTGACGGTCCAAGAGGTTCCGAACCATGACGGAACGATCTGGGGTTGACTCGCCAATCGCCGGAGGGCGCCTCGTCGAGATGCCCGAACCAAGAAAACACGTTTGAAATCGGCCGGTTAGATAGCAACAGCGCCACGCGCTGTCAATTGCCGAACCCGCTCCAAAGGGCCCGCCTCAGCTTCGCCCGCGGACTCCGGCCGGTCCGAACGGTCGGCTCACTCGCTCGTGTCGGAAAGCTCGTTCGCCGAGCTCACGCGATTGCGCCCCTCGCTCTTGGCCCTGTACATGGCCTTGTCGGCGGCGTCGAGAAGCAGCTCACGGGACTCGCCGTGAAGTGGACAAGTCGCCACACCAATCGAGATCGTGAGGCGCAACGTCCCTTCGTGCCCAGCCTCGAAGAGATGGGTCTCGACGCGTGTTCGAATCCGCTCCGCGATGCGCAGGGCCACGTCATGCTCTGTGTCGACGAGTAGAATCGTGAATTCATCCCCGCCATAGCGGGCCAGGGTGTCGACCTGCCGAACACATTCCCCAAGCAGCTGCGAAAGAACGCGCAACGTATCCGAGCCGATCAGATGACCGTGGACATCGTTGACCTTCTTGAATCGATCGAGGTCGAGAAACAGGACTGACAGCGGATTGCCGTAGCGTGCCGCCCGTTGGATCTCGTTTTCTGCTGTCGCCAGTAGATAGCGGGCATTGTAGACACCCGTGACGTCGTCGATGAAGGCGCGCTCTTTGGCCTTGTGATAATGCTCGGCGGTCGCCAGGGCGGCGTTGGCCCGACGTGCAATCGTGCGGGCGGTCTCGAGATCTGCCTCATCGAAACGCCGCCCCTCGGAAAGAATCCAGACATGACCAGACTCCCGATCATCCCCTCGCAACGGGACCGACAACAAGGCCCCGGGCGCGTCGAGCCCAACTCGGCCCAACGCATGATGAAGGGGCCCCCACGGCACGACGCCTATCTCGCCTCGCCCCATCGTCGATTCAAGGGATTTCTCGTCGATCAGCACCCGGATCAAACTATCCCGCACGGCTTCGGGAAACCCTCGCGCCGCGACCCCTGCGCCGCCGGGCGCCGGGGTCGGTGAGAAGAAGGCGATTCCCCGACGGCAATCCAATCGTTCGAGTAGAAGTTCGAGGGTCATCGGGTAGAGCTTGCCTGGCTCGAGACAAGAACCGAGAGGCTCGCAGGCACGCTCGGTCTCCAGCTGTGCGCGCAGCTTCAATTCGATGCGCTCCGCTTCGAGCAATCGCGCCACGATCTGGGTGGCCATGGGCAGGGCTTCAGACTGAGCCATCGGCAATCGGTAGACCGCGCCGCCCGCCAACTCCGAACCGGCGGGCAAGGTGCCAGTATCCGCGGAGAGCATGGCGTCGGACATCGAGATTCGCGCGATCGCTGCACCCGGCTCTTCCCATCGTGACCAGACCGAATCTTCGAGGATTGCGTCCGCCTCTGTACCGACGGCGATCAAGACGAGATGAGACGCGCCGACTGAAGCATCGGCCGCGGCCGCCGCCGAATCGAAAGAAGCACAGGAGAATCGGGCGCCCTGCCCGGACGCCGCGAGACCGGCCACGAGCTTCGCCACGACCCCGGCCGAGCCGTCACCGACGACCAGCGCGGGAATCGGGGCCGACAAATCAACCGTCGGCATCGAAGGTTCCTCCTCTAGAAAATGCACAATCGGGGAAACCATCCCGAAGTGAGTATTTCTAGTATCGGAACAGAGAGTGACGGCCTTGAGCCAACGTGTCGATGCCGCCGCCCTGCACTCGCTTTGCCGGAGGTCCATCTCGCGCGAGGGCCTGAGATCAACGGGAGCGCAATTCGGCCCAGGCCGCTCCGCCGTCGAGGCTGCGTAGCATCCGACCGTGCTCGCCTACTACGAGTCCGACTTCTCCGGAGGGAGAAAATGAAATCCCACGCAAGGTGTCAAAGGAGTCGGTCCGGGCATCGATTTCCGCCGGTTCCCAACGCCTGCCTTCATCGGAAGACGTCCACACACCACCCTGAGCGCCGACGGCGACGGCACGCTCCGACCCGATTCCAACCCCAAGAAGATCATAGGGCGTCGAGGGCGGAAGGGTCTCCCAATGGCCACCTCCGTCGTCACTTCGGACGATGGCCCCGGACCGTCCGACCGCCAGACCCAGACCGGATTCCCCGATCCATAGCGATTCGAGCAAAAGCTGGTCACGAAGAGTGAGTCGCAGACCCGCACCCAGGGCGAGGCGCTCGGCCCAATAGCGATCGAGGAACCGAGTATCCTCGTCGAGGTAGTCTTCGTAGTCCCAGGGTGGTTCGCCTAATACGATGAGGCGACCTGGCGAAACGCCGCCTTCCTCGATCACGGTCTGCACCTCTTGCAAGCGCGCCGCGAGCAGATCGAAAAGGGCCGACGGGTCCCGCCGCTGGCCAATCGTTTCCAATTCCCGCAGCCCGATGCCGGGCTCGAGAACCCAATCGAGATTCGGACGCTGTCGATTCTCCACCACAAATTCCTCGAGACGCGCTTCGGCCGCGTCGTTCAACTCCACCTGCTCCAGATCGAAATGGATTGGAGGAAGCGTGGAATAGTCATCGAGTACTTCGGGTTCCCAGCCTTCTCCGTTCCCGCCGACACGTTCGAGACCGCGTCCCGCCGACCAGCATTGGCCGCCGAACTCGTCGCGACAGAAAATGTCGTTCCTCAGCATGACCGATTTCATCCCGTCGCCCCCAGAACGCGCGACTTCCACCCAACTGCCACCGCCATCTTCCGTTCGCAGGACGAGGCCCTCCCGGCCCACCGCAAGTGCCTGCGCGGCGTCCATCGCACTGACGCGGATCAGGGGCATCGAAGCTGATGGCCCCGGCAGCCTCTGCCTCCGCCAGCGCAGGCCACCATCATCGGTTCGCAAAATCACGCCGTCGCCGACCGCCCAGCCCCTTTCGTCGTCGACCATCACCAACGCTCGAAGCGACGAGACAACGGGAACGTGAGCCAATTGCCAGGTGCTCCCGGCATCCATCGTTCGATAGATCTCACCACTCAGCCCGACAACCAACGCGCGATCGTCCGCAGTCACCGCCACAGCCACCAGATCTTCGTCGGGCCAGATGGCGCGAGATACTGGATCGACGGCTTGCTCCTCAGCCGAGCAGGCGAAGAGAAAAACGCCGATGAGAACCCGCGCAATCGTGCGCAACGACTGTGTTGAGTAGACGGAGCCGTTCATGGGTCGACAGGGTAAACGGGAGATCGTCAGGAAGCGACCACTCCTCGCCTTCAGGGGGAATCCGCCACCGCCAGATGCATGAGGGTCACGCGGCCCGCGCTCGAATCCTCGACGCAGATCGCCTCGCCGCCCATTGACGCCAGCCCCTGGGTCACGAACTCCGGCGGGAAGCCCGTGGCGCTTCTGCGGTCCGCATCGGGAAGATCGACCAGCGAGACGACGACACCGCGGGGCTGTTCGCCACCCAGGGTCCGAGCGAGAAGCGTCAGGCATTCTCCCGTCCTGGCCTCATCGATCCGCTGACACACGAGATGCGTCAGAAGTCGTTCAAATACAACGCTCGTCCCCGATACCCTTGGCAGATTTGGTGGCATCAACACTTCGAAATCGACGTCATTCTCCATGTCATTGGAGACGCGATCGACGACGCGCAGAATCGAATTGCTCACATCGAAGCGCCCCTGCTGTGGCTTACCGCCCCGAATCGCCACCTGCAGATCGCGCAACCATTTCCCGGCGCTCTCCGCCGACCGCATACCGCGCTCCAAAAGCGCCGTCGGATAATCAGAGAGTTGGTTCTCCAGGGTCAGCGCGAGCTTCTGCAACGACAGAACGACATCCGCGATCGGCTCCGCGATCTCATCGGCCAGACCGGTGATGTATTCTTCATTCGACTGTTCTTCGAGCAAAACCATGATCACGCCGACGCGATCATCCTCTGCCTCGATCGGCGAAGCGAGCCCGGTATACGCGTAATCGCCTTCGCGAATCTGCATTCGAGCCGATTGGCCGCGTTGGAGAACCTCGGCGGTCACACCGAGTACGACCTCGCGTGCACCACCTCCGAATACCATCGCCAGAGGTTGCCCCATTGGATCATCCCCGATCTGGCAGAACCGACTGCGAAAGGATGGATTCGCATAGACGATGCATCCGTCGGGATCTCCCACCAGGATGGGCGTCTGCAGATGGGCTAGCAGTGAAATGTCTTCAGCGGCGCTCATGCGTCTCCCCAGGTCACGATTCCCGCTTGATGCATGCGGGAAAGAGAGCGCAGCGCCTCGAATCGATCCATTCCGGAGACCGAAACGAGATCGCCCAAGGTCGTCGCTCCATCGATCATCGACAAAAGAAATCCAGCGTTAGGCGGAAGGTTGCGGCTCTGGATTTCCTTCGTCGCCCCCTCGACGAGCCGCGCGATCTGCGTGAGGTCACCGAGCTCCTGGCAATAGCGTTGAAAGAGAGTGGCGCGTAACAATTCGATCATCGCCTCGCACTCGAGGCTTCCCTCCCCGGGTGCACTGATCAGGAGTTCGAGCGCCGATTCGCTGTCTTCCGAGCGAAGCAGCCGACGCGCATCGTCGATGATCGAGGCGCCGCGTTGTTCGACCGATCCGCCACGCGGCTTGGTTCGGCGGTCCGCGTCGCGCATGTAGTCGAGCGCTTCCTCGTTACCGGGATCGAGTTCGAGTGCCTCACTCCAAGTCAGGAAGGCACGGGCGACATCGCCTGTCCCATAGAGCTCTAGCCCTTCCTGAAGCAAGGTAGACACCTTCTTTTCCTTAGACTCGTTCAACATATAATTCACCTCACCTCGCGATGCCTCGGCCTGGTATCGACCTCAATCTCGGAGCTGAACCTCGTAGAGATCGTGCTCTTCGATGATCTCATCGATCTCGGCGTCGGAGAGCGTCCCCGTCGAACTGACCGTGATGGATTGTTCCTTGTCGGTCGCGAGATCCCGAGCCGACACGCTGACGATTCCGTTGGCGTCAATATCGAAGCTCACCTCGACCTCGGGCTCACCCTTCGGTGCGGGCCGAATTCCCGAAAGGACGAACTCGCCTAGCAAGTCGTTTTCGGCTGCAAGATCGCTCTCGCCCTGAAGGACACGAATTTTCACCGCGGATTGATCGTCGCGTGTAGTCGTGAAAACATGTCCCTTACTGACGGGCACGGTGGTATTGCGGTCGATCAATTTCGCAAAGTGGCCACCGTAGGTTCCGATTCCCAGCGACAACGGCGTGACGTCAAGCAGCAACATGTCATTGCCCGAATCGAGTAGCGCCGCCGCTTGCACCGCCGCACCAAGGCCTACGACCTCATCCGGATTCACGCCCTTATGCGGTCGCTTGCCAAAATATTCGGTCACTCGACGCTGGACGAGTGGCATACGCGACTGGCCGCCAACCAGCACCACCTGATCGATGTCCGAGGGCTGCACACCGGCATCGACACAACATTGCTCGACGCTTTTAAGTGTTCCCTCGACCACATCGTGCACGAGGCTTTCCAGATTTTCACGGGTCAGCTCGTAGTTGAGATGCCGCGGTCCCTCGGAATCGCTGGCGATGAAGGGCAGATTGATCTCCACGACATCACGCATAGAGAGATCGCATTTGGCCTTCTCCGCTGCGTCTTTCAATCGCTGGAGCGCCATGGTGTCGCTGCGAAGATCCATGCCCTCGCTCTCTTCGAACCACTCCACGAGATGCTGGACGATCCGACGATCGAAATCCTCTCCGCCGAGGAAGGTATTGCCCGAGGTCGCGAGTACTTCGACGACGCCATCCGACATGTCGAGGATCGAAATATCAAAGGTCCCGCCGCCGAGGTCGTAGACCGCAATCTTCTCTTCACCCGGACGATTCATGCCATAGGCAAGCGCCGCTGCGGTCGGCTCGTTGATGATCCGAAGAACCTCGAGGCCAGCGATCTTCCCCGCGTCTTTCGTGCACTGGCGCTGAGAGTCATTGAAATAGGCAGGAACGGTGATCACCGCTTCCTGGACGGTTTCGCTGAGATATTCCTCGGCGACGCGTTTCATTTCGCGCAGGATGATTCCGGCAATCTCCGGACAGGTAAAGGTCTTGCCGCCCGCCTTGATACGAGGATCCTCGTTGGGGCCACGTACGATCTCGTAGGGACAAAGATCGATCGACTTCTGCACCTCTGGATCATCGAAGCGACGCCCGATCAGCCGCTTCGCAGCCGAGACGGTGTTGCGCGCGTTCGTGATCGCCTGCCGTTTGGCGAGATGCCCGACGAGGCGCTTGCCATCCTGGGAGATGCCAAACATCGAAGGCGTCGTTTTATACCCCCCCGAATTCGGAATCACCGTCGGCTGACCGTTCTCCATCACGGCTACGCACGAATTCGTCGTCCCCAGATCAATCCCAATTACTCGGCTCATGCCATCCCCCGTTGCGCTTGGTTGCGCGTCCCAATTCGCATAGAGGCCAAAGCTCTCTGTGCGTCTAGATCTTCTTCATCCAATTTGAGTGCTGTCTCGAAATCGCTCATCGCTGTATCGAGTTCGCCCTGCTTTCGATGGATATTTCCCATCAAGGTGTGCGAGCCAGCGACTTCCGGTGCGCGCTCGATCAACGTCTCTGCGTATTCTTCGGCCATCTCGAATTTCTCGAGCTGCAAGCAGATTCGCGCCGCGCGCTCGTTCAACTCCGGATCGTGCGGGCGATAGATCAAGACGTCTTCGATCAACTTCCATGCATCGCGCAAGTCGCCATCCGACATCCGGCCGATCGGCGTGGCCAGAAGCTTCGTCGCCTTGGCTCCGGCGGCCTGGATGCGAAGACCGCCCAGCGCTTCTTTGAAGGCCGCGCAGGTCGGATCGAAACTGATGGCGATTCGAATGCTGGCTTCTGCTTCCAACAGACGGCCGGCTTTTTGCGAGAGCTCGGCCGCACGAAAGATCTCCTGCGCCTTGTCCCGACGTGCATCGATGGCGCCTTGATCGATCTTGAAGGGCATTCGTTGCCGAAGCCGCTCGAGCTTCGTCAGCTGCCTCGGCTTCGGTTTGGCCGGGGTAGCTGCGCTTGTGTTAGTTATCTCAGATTCGCTCGCGGACGGCGCGGCGACGACTGGATCCACGACAGGCGCTTGTTCAGATTGATTTTCGACCTGACACAGGTCGGGGTCGGAGAGCATTTCGTGCGCCTCGAGGACCTTCTTGAAGATCCTGTCGAGGCGGGCGGCGTGCGATCCGATGTTTCTCCGGAAATAACGATCCGGATGGAATTCCTTGGACAGCTTGAAGTACGCCCGCTTGACGACCTTCGGCTCGGATCCAATCGGAACGGCCAGGAGCTCGTGATAGGGCAGCCCGAGGGAGGCTTCGAATTCAAGGATCCGGCGCTGGGCCGCGCGATCTAGCTCGAGATCCTCATCGATTTGCGATTCGTCGATTTGCGGAGGCAAGCGCTCGTCGTCGGGAACTTCAGCGGCATCGATTTGTGTGGCGGCCTCGGTCTTCGTTTGCTTTGCCGGCCTGGGAGTCGTGCCACCCGCTTTGCCCCTTGCCGTTGCGGATTGAGGGTTCGCGGCCTGGCCACTCGTTTTCAGGAGTCCCTGCTCAATCCAGCGCGTAAGACAGGCATCGGCCTGGTCGGCGGGAATGCCGGCCATTTCGCGCAACACGCGCCACGGCGTCGCACCATCGAATCGCGACAGCAGGTAGCCCTCGGCTGCAGTCAAGTCGAGCTGCGTCGCGTCGCATTCTGGCGCGAGGGCATAAATCTGCCCCATTGGATCCTGACCCTGGCTCACGGTCTTCATCGACCTCCCGCGCACGGGCGACGCACAAGGCGAGCCCCCACCGGATTCTCATCGGCCGATGTGCAGCGAAGTTTGAGAGATCATCCATCGCGGCGGGGAGTTTGCGCCGGGATCTGCTCAAGTGAGTCAGTTGAATTACCCGAGGGGAGATCGATCGATTCCCGGGCGAACCCAGGTGCGCCTCAGATCGAATTCGAGCGAGCAGCCAGGTTGGCAAGCCCGGGTCGATCCGTGATCAGTCGGTCAGGAGACGTTCGAGAATCGCATTTTGTGCGTGAAGGCGATTCTCGGCCTGATCGAAGACCAGACTCCGCGGGCCGTCGAGCACCTCTGCCGTGACTTCCTCGCCACGATGCGCCGGCAAACAATGAAGGAGATACGCGTTCGACGAATGGCTGAGCAATTCGGCATTCACCTGGAAGGGGCGAAATATTTCTCGTCGCTGCGCCGCCTCCTGCTCTTGACCCATGCTGGTCCAGGTGTCCGTGTAGACGAAATCCACATCCTTTACGGCGGCGATCGGATCATCCCCAATGATGATCTCCGCACCGCTCTCCCCGGCAATCCGCTTTGCTTGCGCGAGAACGCGAGCCGCTGGGGGATGAGAGGCCGGCGTCGCGACACGCACGTGGAGCCCCAGGACGGCCGCGATCAAGATCAGTGAGTTCGCAACATTGTTCCCGTCACCGACGTAGGCGATCGACGCGTCGGTCGGCTTCATCACGCCCGCGATCGTCACCAGATCCGCCATCGCCTGGCAGGGATGCAGAAGATCCGTCAGCCCGTTCACGATTGGAATCGTCGCATCGCGTGCGAGCTGCTCGACCAACTCATGGCTGAAGGTTCGGGCCATCAGACAATCGACCCAGCGAGACAGCGCCCGCGCCACATCCTCCGGACTCTCACGCGTCCCGATCCCAATCTGGTCGGGCTTGAGTAGAATCGCGTGACCACCGAGCTGGCTCATGCCCGCTTCAAAAGTGACGTGGGTTCGCAGCGAGGGTTTCTCGAAATACATCGCAAGCGTGCGACCCTCGAGCGTCCGCTCTCGCTTTCCATTGCGATGATTCTCTCGAAGTACGAGCGCCCGATCAATCATCAACCAGAGTTCGTCGGCGGGCCAATCGGCGACGGTTACAAAATCCTTCGGCATCTCTTCTTCCTACTCATCGGTGCACGGTGTGGCAACATTGCTGGGCGTAGCGTTTCTTGGTGTTGTTGGTGTTGTTGGTGTTGTTGGTGTTGTTGGTGTTGTTGGTGTTGTTGGTGTTGAAACAGACCGCGTTGCGATCAGCCAATTGGCTACGTATCGCGCTGCGCTTCAGCAGGCACGAGGAGCGTACCAATCCCTGCATCATCGCTGAAGATTTCCAGCAGGACCGCATGAAGCACCCGCCCATCGACGATATGGGTGCGGGCCACGTTTTCAGCCAAGGCGTGGATGCAGCATTCCATCTTGGGAATCATACCGCCCTTGATCGTCCCGTCGGCCATCATCCGCTCGCATTCGTCGACCGTTAGCCGGCTGACCAGCTGATTCTTGTCGTCGAGCACACCCTCGATGTCGGTGAGTAGCATCAGCTTCTCCGCGACAAGCGCCGCCGCGAGGGCACCCGCGGCTTCGTCCGCATTCACGTTGTGGCTGATGCCTTGAGCATCGACGCCGATCGGCGCGACCACGGGAATGTATCCAGCCTCCATCGCGGCACGGACCACACCGGGCTCGACATGGGTAACCTCGCCAACGCGACCCAGATCCTGGCCGTCGATCAATTTCTTGCAAACCCGGAGAAGACCACCATCGCTGCCCGTGAATCCAACTGCCCGTCCGCCGGCTTGCTGGATCAATTCGACGATCTGGCGATTGACCTTCCCGCCTAGCACCATCTCGACGACTTCCATGGTCTCGTCGTCGGTGACCCGCCGTCCATCGATGAACTGGGACTTTCGTCCCATGCTCGCGAGGGTGGCCGCAATCTGTGGGCCACCACCATGGACGATGACCGGGCGAACGCCGATATGCTTGAGCAGCACGACGTCCGCCGCGAAGGAAGCTTGCAGGGAAGCGTCGGTCATCGCATGGCCGCCGTATTTGATCACGACCGTCTTGCCATAGAGCCGCTGCATATAGGGCAGCGCTTCCATCAAGACCTTCGCTTTGTCGACTATTTCCTGCATGATCCCATTTCAGCCACGCGCCTGACGCCGCGCGGTCGCGACCTCCTCGATACTCTGAAGCAGACTTCGATAGAGGAGAACGTTCCGGACGACCGCTGAAAACGCGGCGGCAAGGACCTCAGCCGTTCGCGGCGACGCGGGCTGGCCCACTTCGAGGAAGACCCGTAGCACACCCACGACCTTGCTCCGCAGCTTGATCGGCGCGCACAGATAAGGCCGAGCAATTCCATCGCTCGGTGTGTCGGCGATCGCATCGAAGCGGGTATCCCCGGCGGCGTCCTCCACGGCAACGAGTTGCCCCGTTGCGACGACGAGCCCGACCAGACCCCGATCGATGGGCAGAGTCTCATGGTCCCCCACCACGCCGCCATCGGCCTCGGCCAGCGACTCGAGCCGCGTCTGGTCTGAACTGAGCAGATAGACCGAGACCGGAGCCGCCGAGAGCTGCGCGGCCACCGCTGTCGTCGCCAACCGCAAAACACGTTCAGGCTCGACTTCGGCCGCTACCGCTTCGCAGACGACGCGCGCCAATTCCGCATCCCCATCCGTCACCAAAGCATCGAGCGAATCGATGCCCTCGGCGGACATTGCACTCGCTGTCTGCAGCAAACGATCGACCTCGGGGTCAGCGGCCAGGAACTCGGAAATCTGCATCCCCAACAGCCGCAAGACATTGCTCTCGTCTTCAGACAAGCCCTCTGAGTCTTCGCTTTCAGTCAGGCAAATCACACCGACCGGTACGCCCAGACAGATCAAGGGCACGATCGCGAAGGTCTCCCCTTCGTAATTCCCTGCCCCCCGTCCTGAAAATCTCGGATCGTTCGACACGTCCGATACACAAAGCACCGAGCGCTCTTCAAAACAGACGCCGGCCGGCCCCTCGCCGATCTTCCGCGCGGTCAGGGTCTCGATGTTGACATCGACACCCCGGGTGGCGACCACCGACAACCATTCACAATGCGGATCGGCCAACATCAGCGATACCCGAGACGTCTCGAAGACGACGCTGGCGGCGTCGACGATTCCCTGCCGGAGCACTTCGACACGCTCCGAAGGTCCGGCGAGACGAACCAGCTGCGAAAGACGATCCATGCCCGAGACCAGGCGATCGATCCGCTCATGCAAGCGCCGACGTCCGGCACTCGCCTCGAACGCATCGACGGCGCGGCCAACCGCAAGAGTCAGCTCTTCATCGTGAAGCGGTTTGGCGAGATAGTCGCTGGCACCCAGGCGCAGCGCTTCGAGTACGATTTCCTGATCTGTCGACGCCGAGAGCATGATGATCGACAGCTCGGGCCTCATCTCGCGAATCGAAGCCAGAACCTGGATCCCGTCCATGTCGGGCAGCCGAACATCGAGTACCACGACGCCGATCGACGGATCGATGACCGCGGCCAACGCGCTTTCGCCATCGGCGGCGAGCACGGTCGCGAAATCCGCCGCACGGAGAATTTCATCGATCGCTTCGAGAAAGAAAACTTCGTCATCGACGATCAACACCCGACCGTGCGACCTGTCCTGCGACTCAGTCATATTCCCTCCAATCCTATTCCGGGACTGCGCAGCCACAGTTCGCCCGGTTCTCGTTCGCGTCTGTTCGCTAACGCGCTAGAGAATAAAGTGCGAAAGATCTTGATCCTCCACCAGATCGCCCAGCTTCTTCTCAACCATCGCCTTGTCGATCACGACCCGCTCTTTTCCGAGATCGGGGGCCTCGAAGGAAAGCTCCTCGAGCAGTCGCTCCATCACCGTATGCAATCGGCGCGCACCGATATCTGCCATGCGCTCGTTGACCGTCGCAGCGATATCCGCGATCGCTTCGATCCCCGAATCCTCAAAGACGAGTTCGACTTCTTCGGTTGCCAACAGCGCCGTGTATTGCCGAACCAGGGAGTTGGTGGGCTCGGTCAGGATTCGAATCAAGTCGTCCCGGCCCAAGCTCGCCAATTCCACACGAATCGGGAAGCGCCCCTGCAATTCGGGAATCAGGTCCGAGGGCTTGGCGACATGAAAAGCGCCGGCCGCGATGAAGAGAATATGATCCGTCGACACCGGCCCGTGTTTGGTCTGCACCGTCGACCCCTCGACGATCGGCAACAAATCTCGTTGTACGCCTTCGCGTGAAACATCGGCACCCTGGCGGCCACCGCCGCCGACCGCAACCTTGTCGATCTCATCGATGAAGACTATTCCGGAATTCTCGACACGATGGACGGCCAATTCGCGAACCTTGTCCGCATCCACGAGCGCCAGCGCCTCTTGCGCAATCAAGGCCTCACGCGCATCCGCAATCTTGAGTCGCCGCTGCCGGGTTCGCTTCGGCATCATACCGGAGAGCATGTCCTTGAATTGAAGGCCCATCTCCTCGACGCCCCCCGGCGTCATGATCGAGAGCGACGGCCCCGTCGAGTCTTCATTCAATTCGATTTCGATTTCACGCTCCTCGAGTTCACCGAGCCGCAAGAGCTTGCGAAGCTTCTCCCGGGTTTCGCTACCCGAAGGCTGTGCCTCTGTAATCGTATTCACGGCGGGCGTCGACGATTCGGGCAACAAAGCATCGAGCAACAACTCTTCGGCTCGGGTCTCGGCGCTCGTCTGAACAGCCTTCTGTTCTTCCTCGGAGACCAGGGCGATTGCCAGATCCATCAGGTCGCGAATGATCGATTCGACATCTCGACCGACATAACCCACCTCCGTGAATTTCGAAGCCTCGACCTTGATGAAGGGTGCCTGGGAGAGCTTCGCGAGCCGACGTGCGATCTCCGTCTTCCCGACTCCGGTCGCACCGATCATGATGATGTTCTTCGGCGCGATTTCGTCGCGCAGGGCCGCCGGGACCTGCTGCCTGCGCCATCGGTTGCGCAACGCAATCGCGACCGAGCGTTTGGCTTCCTGTTGCCCGATGACGTAGCGGTCGAGTTCGGAAACAATTTCTCTCGGCGTAAAGGAGTGGTCGGGGCTCTGGCTCACGGCAGCGTTTCCATGGAAATATTATCGTTGGTATAGATACAGATTCCAGCGGCGACACGAATCGCCGCTTCGGCGATCTCACCGGCGCTCATCGTCGTATGCTCGACCAATGATCGAGCAGCGGCCAGAGCATAGCCACCCCCCGATCCGATCGCGGCAACGCCGTCATCGGGTTCAATCACATCGCCGTTTCCCGAAACCATCAACAACGTCTCGGCATCGCCTAATAGAAGCATCGCCTCCAGCTTTCGCAAAACCCGGTCCGTCCGCCAATCACGCGCCAGCTCGACCGCAGCGCGGCGGATATTGCCCGGATGCGTTTCCAGCTTGGCCTCGAGGCGCTCCATCAACGTCAAGGCATCAGCCACTCCGCCGGCAAAGCCGATCAGCGCCCGCCCCTTGGCGATCCTGCGAACCTTTTCGGCTCGCTGTTTCATGACGGTCTCACCAAGCGTGACCTGACCGTCCGCCGCCAGCGCGACCTGCCCATCTCGCAGAATCGCTACCACCGTCGTCGACCGCACTCTATTGGCCTGGCCGTGCGCCTCTATTCCGATTCGATCGCTCATTCATTCCTTCCAGTCGTCACTCGATTCATCCATTCTTCATCCATCCAGAAGTCCAATGCTCTGGTCGCTTGTTGCTTGTCATCGGTCACTGGTCAGGGCGCTTCGCTCGTCTTGGCGCGACCCTTCGCAGGTTTGTGGGCCCGAGCTCTTCTGACGCTGGACAGAGAAGCCCGCGGATGAGCCTGATCATAGGCATCACGCAGATGCTCGATCGAAACCGCCGTGTATTTCTGGGTCGTCGACAGACTCGCATGCCCAAGCAATTCTTGAATTTCGCGCAGATCGGCCCCCATATCGAGCAGATGGGTGGCATAGCTATGGCGCAGTCTATGTGGATGAACATGCTGATCCAGATTGGCACCCACCCCGCGTTCTCGAAGAATGCGGCGGGCCTCGCGTGCGGCCAGTCTCCGCGGCCGCTCCTCCCGGCGAATCCGAAGTGAGATGAAGAGCGGCTCGCTCAATACGCCGGCATGACGGCGGACCGCCAACCACTCGGCCAACGCTTCACGTGCCGCCGCGGGAATCGGAACGACACGCTCCTTGCCGCCCTTCCCCATGACGCGTATTTCCCGTGCACGCAGCTCCAGGTCGCGCACATCGAGGGCCGTCAACTCACCGATACGAATGCCACTTCCGTAGAGCAGTTCGACGAGCGCCCGATCTCGCAGCTTCATCCAACGTGACCGCCGTGCCCGATCGCTGCCCTCGGGCGCAGCTTCTCGCGGCTGGGAATGATCCCGGGTAATCAGCTGCTCACAATCATCGACCGACAGCGGCCTCGGAAGTCGCTTCTCCAATTTGGGCATCGGCAAGCCCGCCGTCGGGTCGTCCCGGACAACACCCTCGCGCACCAACCAGCGATAGAAAGAGCGAACGGAAGCGAGCTTGCGGCCAAGCGTGGCAGGGCTGCGCCGGCGATGAAGGCTGGCCAACCAGGCGCGGACATGATCGGCACGAACCTGGGCCGGTGAGACATCCGTCCCGGTATGCACGGTAAACTGGCGAACGTCGGATTCGTAGGCACGCCGCGTATGGGGAGAAAGCGCTCGCTCGATCCCGAGGTATCGACCAAACGCCTCGATCGATTGGGTCCAGTTCATACTGCCCCCGAGTTCGTACTGGCTACGATCGCTTGATAGGGACCCAGGGAGGCCAGCGCCCGCGCGGCGAGCAATTCGTTCTTTTCCCGCTTCGGGAGCTTCCGCCGACGACCATGCTTGCGCGAGCGGCCTTCGGTTATTTTCTCTCCGTCGTCCTCCTGGCCTCCCAAAGCGAGTTCGATCGTCTCGCGATCGAGCGGAGGGAAAAGTCCGTAGTTGACGTTCATCGGTTGAAAATGTTTTGCATCCGCGTTCTGCAAATGCCTTAACAAGGCACCGTGGGCAGTTTCCGCAGGCGGCAATTTCGGAGCCAGTCCTCGAGCCACCCGCGCAACACCGACGCCCGCCAGATAGCCGAGCGCAGCGGATTCGACATAGCCCTCGACCCCCGCCATCTGACCGGCGAGGTAGACGCCGGGCCGTCGCTTCAGCTGCAGGGTTTCATCGAGCTGAACCGGCGCATTGACGTAGGTGTTGCGATGGATCGATCCGAAGCGTGCAAAGACCGCCTCCCCCAGTCCGGGCAAGGCACGAATGATTCGCTTCTGCTCGCCAACACGAAGCTTTGTCTGGCAACCGACTAGATTCCAGAGCGTCCCGCTGCGGTCCTCTTGCCGAAGCTGGACCACCGCGTGAGGCCGCCGACCGGTGCGTGGATCGACCAGGCCGACTGGCTTCAAGGGACCGAAGGCCAGGGTCTCCCGTCCGCGCCGTGCCATTTCCTCGATCGGCAGGCAACCCTCGAAATACATGGCCCGCTCGAAGTCATGAAGCGGTACGACGTCGGCGCTCAACAACTCCGAAACGAAGGCCTCGTATTCCGCCCGCGCAAGAGGGACATTCAAATAGTCGCCAATGCCATCGTCGTAGCGAGAGGCGCGAAAGACGATCGATTCGTCGATCGAATCGGCGTAGATCGTCGGCGAAATCGCATCATAGAAATAGAGATATTCCTCGCCCAATGTTTTCGAGAGATCTTCAGCGAGTTCGGGATCCGTGAGCGGCCCGGTTGCGAGAATCACCAATCCGGTCTTTGGAATCTGAGCGACTCGCTCATGGCGCACTTCAATCCGGGGATGACCTTCGATCGCCTCGGTGATCCCCGCTGAGAAGCGCTGACGATCGACCGCCAAGGCCTTCCCGGCCGGAACGGCCGTTTCATCCGCTACGCGAATCACGAGCGAATCGAGTATTCGCATCTCCTCCTTGAGCAAACCGACCGCATTGCCCAGGGTATTGGCGCGAAGTGAATTACTGCAAACGAGCTCGGCGAAGTCGTTCGAAGTGTGGGCGGGCGATTTTCGTTCGGGTTTCATTTCGTGAAGCGTGACGTCGACACCGCGCTCGGCGAGCTGCCAGGCCGCCTCACTCCCGGCGAGACCGGCACCGACCACAACGACCCGGTCCGTCGAACCCGATCGACGTATCCTCTCGACCCGAGTGTCGAGTGACTCTGCCCCGTTCACGGAGACCATCCAGCTAGACCATCCATCGAGATCACCGAGATCATCGAGACTCCTGTCGGCTCACTGGCCGTCCGTCGAACCTACCTGACCCAAGCCAACCTCTGGCTGCTCCGCCGCCTCGTCGACGACCAGGCGACGACTGCGCAACGGCGAGGCAACCGCTATTCGGATTCGACGCGACCGAATTCCGGTTGGGCGTTTTCTGCGATGGGGGGAGTCGACCTTGGCAGTGGACGACGAATGAAGGATAGCCCAGCACGTCGCGAACCGCGGCCTCGAGCCCGCCTCAACGCCACTTAGCGTGAATTCTTCCGTCCCGTTCGTGAATAATTCGACCGGCGAGTTCGAGTTCAAGCAACCCGCTCGCCAATTCGGCCCCGCCACAGGCAACCCGGCCTGCCAGGTCATCCCGGGTGAGCGGTCCGTCCTCGAGGATCTGAAGAATTCGCGATTCCGTCGAGGAGGCAGGTGTCGAATCACTATCGGCTCCGGGTGTGGCTGCGCTTTGCTTGGTCTCGCCCAGCCAGGAGAGCCTGAACCCGAGGTCTTCGATGACATCCTGCGCGCAGCAAATCGGTCGAGCACCATCTCTCAGCAACTGATTCGTTCCCTCCGCGAACGGCCCATCGATCGATCCGGGAACCACGAAGACCTCTCGCCCCTGCCCTAGCGCATGGCGCACCGTGATCAGCGAACCGCTCCGTCGACGCGCCTCGACGACGATGACACCCGAACACAGACCACTGATGATTCGATTGCGCAGGGGAAAGTGGGTCGGTCGCGGCGGAGTCCCCAATGGCATTTCGGAAATCACCGCGCCGGTCTCGGCGATCTCCGTCGCCAAGGACCGATGCTCGGGTGGGTAGACGCGGTCGAGCCCGCAAGCCAATACGCCGATCGTTCGCCCCTTCGCTTCGAGGGCACCGCGATGCGCTTCGGCATCGATCCCACGCGCAAGCCCAGAGACGATCGTCAAACCGGCGGACGCGAGTTCCCGGGCCAGGGAGCGTGCGGTCTCGCGAGCCGAACGCGTCGCCGCCCGCGCTCCGACGATTGCGATGGCCGGCGTACTGAGCACCGAAACGCGACCCCTAACGAGCAAGACGGGTGGCGCATCGACGAGCGAAAAGAGCGTTTCGGGATAGCTGGGGTCCGTCAGCGGGAGCACACGTAGTCCAGATTCATCGAGCCGCTTCATCCGAGCAGAGTGCGCGGCCGGTGCAAAGTGCGCGGCCGGTGCAAAGTGCGCGGCCGGTGAAGAGTGCGCGGCCCGTGCAGAATGCGCGGCCGTGGCAGATCGGGCGTGGGGTTCGTCGGTTGACCCAGAACCTGATTCACGGGACCCGGGACGCGGCGCCACGAGCCGGCCACGAAGCGCGTCCAAGACCTGTTTCGCAGTCCTGCCCGCCCGCAACTGCGAGCCCACCCATTCGGGCTCCCAGGCCAGCAGACGCTGCAATTCGAGCCAGTCCCTGGCCGCGGCCGGCGCAAGGCCCTCGGCCACCGGTGTTTTCTCGGCGGGCGTTTGTTTGGCTTCCCGGCCATCGTCCGTTCGCATCGCTGTCCTTCATCTCGAGGGGACCCGAAATCGAGGCAGGGCAAATGAACAACAGCTTGGCGATCTTTGCTCGGCGCGACATTCCGTTCACGGGCACGGGCATGAGCGGGAGATGGATCAGATGTGTCGCCAAACGAAGCGGGCCCGCGCGATCAACACACGGGCCCGACAAACAGTTCGATGGTGAAGTCGAATCGCTCGGCGTCTAGCGCTGAGCCATCCGTTGAAGCCGAGGACGCACATCGTCGCCCACTTCGAGTTCGCGATCCGCAGTCAGGATGAAGGCGACCGAGGTTTCCGCTTTCACCGATACGACAACGAGCCGCGCGATGGGGTGATCGGGTGTCCGGACGTCCACTCGGCGTGACCGGTCGTTGACGATCTTGCCGGCCTCGAAGACTTCGAGTTCGCTTCCGACCTCGACACCGTGGAACTCGCCTCGATTCAGATAGACATAGCCGCCATCGGCCATCACTGTGCGCTCTCCCGGGAGAAAGACAATCTTTCCCGCGATGGCATCCGGAGCCGGCCGAGCCGTGACGTGCCGATCCAATCTGGCTCGCGGCATGACGCGAGCACCACGACGCATCTCCGTGTAGCTGGTGCGAATTTCCGCGATCGAGGTATCGCCGGTCAGTTCCCGAACTTCGACCCAGCCCAGGACGTCGACGTGGTGGCCGAGAACCCGGTTGCTCTCGACATCTCGAACATCCTCGACGACTCTAAAGATCGTGTATTGATCACCGACCTCGAGATCACCCTCGCCCATTCCGAGCACCACGGGATCACCCGATGCCAGGAAGGTTCGCTCGACGGGGCTATCTACGATGCTCGAAGCACCGGCAAGATCGTCCGCGCTCACGAATCCCATCGCGTCGCGCTTGCTGATCGTCACCTGTTGGCCAGAGGCTGTTGCTTCGGGCTCCTGCCCGACGACGGCAACGGGAAAGGCCTCGAGCGTCGACGCATCATCGGCCCCGAAATCGGACTCACCGTCAAAGGCTGCGACCGGCGCGAAGTCGGCCGGTTGATCCACCCCTGTGTCATCCGCAAAGGCGAACGCCTCGTCCGTGGCAACCGCGGTCTCATCCACGAAGGACTCCAGGAAGGACTCGGCCTGCTTATCGGTGACGACGCGCATTTCGTTGGCCGTGATCCAGATTTTGTTGCCGGGAAGAATCAGGTGCGGGTTGTCGATGTCATCGTTGTCGATCCAGACCGACGGCCAGACCCACGGCGTTCCCAGGTAGGCGGCGGAGAGATCCCAGAGCGTGTCGCCGGAAGCCACGGTGTGTAGCCGACCACGACGACCCTGCTCGTCGATTCCCATCGGGCCAAGCGCTACGCCCTTCGAGACTTCGAACTCCTGCGAACTCGTCAGTTGGATGCCGGTGCCTTCGTCGATGTCGATGTCGATGTCGATGTCGGCTGCGACTTCCGTCTCGTTGGTCGCTCCCTCGACAACTGGCATCGAGTCCACGGCCGAAGTCGATGAGACCTCCGCCTGCAACGCGTCGGAGTTTGGATCAAATTCGGGATCATCGAATTGTCCCCAGGCAAGTTCGCCTGCGTCCTCGCCTGGCAAAGCCGGTGGTGCGTCCACGAGAACAACCGAATCCTGAACGACCGAATCCGTGGCCAGCGTCTCGGCACCGTCCGCGGGCGCCTCGGCGACGACCAGCGTCGGTGCAAGAGCCACGACCGCTGCGAGTAGAATGAATTGAATGCGTCTCATGTCTTCCTCCGTGAACCAGGTCGGGGCGAAATGCCGGTCCGATCCCAGTCAGAGGGCGATTTGTCCGGTCTTGGACGCGGATTCCCCCCGGCCAACTCATCGGCCTGCATAGGGGATCTCTTGAACGCGGGAAGTGCGTGGAGCGCAGCGCTATCCCCGAGGGACAGCAGGGGCGCAAGGCCAAATGGCTAGTCGCGCGACGGGCCTATCGGGTCCCTCAGGATGCTGATTCGAGGCGGGCGATCCGCTCGCGCGCTTCTTGTGCCCAATCGGGTTCCGGAAACTGAATCCCCCGCTCCTTGGCGACTTTGGCGAGCCGATCATAATAGTCGACCGACTTCTTGCTCTCCGAAACCGCCTTCGAAGCCTCGGAATTCTTCTCGTAGGCCTCGGCCAGATGATTGCGGACGATGCCCTGAACCTCGGCTGCATCAGCCGGAAACCGTTCCGCTGCTTCTTCGAGGTATCCAATGGCGGCCGAGGGAACGCCGCGCTTGAGCAGGACCCAGCCGAGCGTATCGGCCGAGTTCGCGTCGTCCGGCAACTGCTCCTTCGCCTGCTGCGCCAACTCGAGGGCGCGGTCGAGGTCTCCCCCTGACTTCGCCAGCAGGTAGGCGAGATTGTTTTTCGCGATCGCTAGATCCGAGTTGAGTGAAATCGATTTTTCGTAGGCGTCGATCGCTTCTCGTCGCTGACCGTTTTGCTCATAGACCAGGCCAAGACGATATTGAAGATCCGCGGATTCGGGCACAGCCACCGCGGCGCGCTCCAACACGGCGACCGTTCCATCAAGGTTTCCCGCCCTCCCCTCGAGGTTGGCAAGCGCGAGTTGGGCGGTGACATTACGTGGCTGGAGTTCGACCGCGCGCTCCAGCGCGGCGCGGGCACCTGCCTCATCGCCCATTGCCATTTTGATCTCGGCATTGATCTCGACGATTTCCGAATCGTCCGGACTGGCCTCGACAGCGCGAGCCATTCGAGCCACCGATGCCTCCAACGAGCCATTTGCCCGGTCGAGTTGCATCAACGTGCGTAGCACCTGCGGGTTCCCCGGCGAGAGTTCATCGGCGCGGCGCAATCGATCCGTACCCAGCTCGACTCGACCGAAGGCAATATCGAGTCGGCCAAGCGCGAAGAGTGCTGCGGCCCCGCGTTCTTCCTCTGGGATCTTTTCGACCTCGACGTAGGCGTCCGCGCCGCGCCCGAGCCGAATCAAGCTCTGTCCGACGATGATTCGGATGTCGACGTCACCGGGATGCTTCTCCAGGTACTCTCTACCCAATTCGATGGCGAATTCGTGCTCCCCAAGTTGTGCATGCAACTTCACCAGAAGCTTCCGGGCTCTGGACAGTTGTGGATCGATTTCGATGGCACGTGCGAGCTCCACGCGAGCGCGACTCAGTTCCCCCGATGCAGCGAGCGCAGAACCCAACACGTAGCGGGCCTGTGCCCAGTCGGGCCGAGTCTGTATTACGGCCTCGAGGGATTCCTTCGCCGCCCCGATATCACCTTCCGCGAGTTCGACCTTGGCCCGAACGAAATTGGCGTCGGCGCTATCGGGCTCTTCCGCGAGCACGCTATCGACAATCGCACGACCAGACTGAATCAAGGCTTTGTCGCCATCCCGATAGCCGATGTCCACCAGCAGCTCGGCCTCTCGAAGTTGGGCCGGTCGATTCTTGGGCTCGATCGCCACAGCATCACGAGCCGCTGCGAGGGCACCAGCGAGATCGCCCTCGCGACCGAGATAGGCCGACAGAACCAGCTGCGCGGACACACTGTCCGGAGATTCTCTGGTCGCACGACGAATCAGCTCGTCTTCCTTGTCGACCATTCCCTTGAGGCGATAGAAGCTCGCCATCTGATAGATCAGCTCGATTTTCGTCTCGCTGAGTTGGATCCCCTCTTCGAGCACCTCGATGGTTTTCGCAAAACGATCGTTGTCAAAGTGGAAACCTGCCAGGACGAGATGGGATGCTCGAATGGCATCCTCGCGCAGCACATTCGATTTCATCGACGTTTGCAGGCGTTTCTCATCCGGCGGCGTCTTCGCCCTTTCTTTGGGGGCGTCGATTGCAAGTTCGACACTTCGCTTCAGTGCGACGAGCGCCTCGTCATCTCGATCTCCATCGCGCAAGAGCA